>CAVEIP010000053.1:0-2102 GCA_963615935.1 [Ruminococcus] lactaris
CCACGACACGGTTAAGCCTTTGATGGACGTTATCCGCTATCACATTGACAAACTTGAGTTGATGGTTGATAATGAAATGTGGCCGTTGCCTAAGTATAGAGAACTTTTGTTTATACGATAATACGCTTTAATGGAGCAAATAAAACATGAATGTGGTGTGGCGATGATTCGGCTTTTGAAGCCGCTTCGCCACTACTACGAAAAATATGGTGCATACACTTACGGGCTCAACAAACTCTATTTGTTGATGGAGAAGCAGCACAACCGAGGCCAAGAGGCCGCGGGCATTGGTTGCGTCAAACTCAACGTGGAGCCCGGAAGTGAATACATCAATCGAGAGAGAGCCCTTGGTGCTGGTGCTATCCAGGAAATATTCGACAAGGTCAATCATGAAATTGATGCTGCAATGCACACAAACAACACAATTGAAGATGTCCCATATGTAGGTGAACTATATATGGGGCATTTGCGCTATAGTACAACTGGCAAGTCGGGCATGAGTTATGTCCACCCGTTCCTTCGCCGAAACAATTGGCGCTCACGCAATTTGTTGCTTTGTGGCAATTTCAACATGACCAATGTCGACCAGATCTTTGATGCAGTGGTGAGCCAAGGCCAGCATCCGCGCATCTATTCCGACACGTTTATGATTCTCGAGCAACTCGGGCATGCGCTCGACTGCGAGCACAATCGGTTGTATCAAGAGTACAAAAATGCTGTTGCTGATGGCAATGACCTTGCTCGAAAGATAGAGGACAATCTTTGCATTGACAATATCCTTCGCAATCAGGCAGACCTTTGGGATGGCGGTTTTGTGATTTGCGGTATGACGGGATCTGGCGATATGTTTGCATTGCGTGACAGCAAAGGCATCCGCCCGGCGTTCTACTATCATGACGATGAAATAGTTGTTGTGGCATCTGAGCGCCCTGTCATTCAAACTGTGCTAAATGTGAGTGTCGACGACGTTAAGGAATTGACGCCTGGCTCTGCTCTGATTGTGAATAAAAAAGGAGACCTTGCAATTGATGATATTCTCGGGCAGTCCGACAATCAGCGCTGCTCGTTTGAGAGAATCTATTTCTCGCGAGGCAGTGACAAGGATATCTATGCCGAGCGTAAGGCTCTTGGCGAAAACGTGGTGCCCGACTTGTTGAATGCCATTGACAATGACCTTGACAATACGGTATTTTCGTTTATTCCCAACACGGCAGAGGTCGCATTCTACGGAATGATGGAAGGGCTTGAGCACAGGCTTTCGGAACAAAAGGCTGAGAAGATTAAGGCTCTCGACCCGAAGGCTGCTGACTATGACAGTCAACTTACGGCAATTCTCAATCGCAGACTCCGTCAGGAGAAAGTGGCAATCAAAGATATCAAACTCCGCACATTCATCGCAGAAGGCACATCGCGCAATGATCTTGCTGCACATGTCTACGATGTGACATACGGTGTGGTCAAGCCAACCGACAATTTGGTTGTTATTGACGACAGTATTGTGCGTGGCACGACATTAAAACAGTCAATCATTCGGATGCTCGATAGACTGAGCCCGAAGAAAATTGTCGTTGTGTCGTCTTCTCCGCAAGTGCGCTTCCCGGATTGCTACGGAATCGACATGTCGCGAATGGGCGAATTTATAGCCTTCAAGGCGGCTATCGAGTTGCTTAAAGACCGCGGCATGCAGAATGTTATTGATGAAACTTATGCCGAATGCCTTCGCCAATTGAAGCGGCCTATGGAGGAAATGGAAAATGCTGTAAAACGCATTTATGCTCCATTTACCGACAAGGAGATATCAAAGAAAATGGCAGAGATGATTACACCACAAGGTACAAAAGCAGAGGTGGAAATCGTCTACCAAACAATCGATGGTATGCACAAGTCAATCCCAACATGTCCTGGTGATTGGTATTTCTCGGGCAACTATCCAACGCCCGGCGGCAACCGTCTTGTTGATCAGGCATTTGTCAATTTCTATGAAGGTAATACGGAAAGACGTTAATATAATAAAATAGCAGAATTATCGTTAAAGTCATTAGGGACAATAGTCCCTAATGACTTTGGCTTAATAAGGAATATGAAGAAAATTAGTATAATAT
>CAVEIP010000053.1:2112-6679 GCA_963615935.1 [Ruminococcus] lactaris
CAACTATCCTGTGGCTGAGAAACAGGATGTCGTTGACGATTATTTTGGAACAAAAGTGGCCGACCCTTACCGTTGGCTTGAAAATGACACATCGCGACAAACTGCAGAGTGGGTTGCAGCACAACGTGCCGTGACAGGAAAATATCTGCAATCGCTACCTTATCGTAGTGAAATTGCGCAACAATTGCGTGGAATGATGGATATCGAACAGATTTCCGCGCCGACAAAGAAAAAAGGCAAATACTACTATTTTTATAATAGCGGTACTCAAAACCAGTCGGTACTCTATGTGGCAGACAAACCAGGCGAGCGCGGTCGTGTGCTTCTCGACCCTAATGAACTTTCAAATGAGGGAACAGTGGCGCTTCAGGACGTGGAATTTTCAAAAGACGGCAAATACATGCTCTATGCAGTTTCGCGCAACGGTTCTGACTGGGAAGAAGTCTACGTGAAGGATGTGGCAACAGGTAAAGACCTTGAGGATCATCTGAAATGGGTCAAGGTTTCGTATTTTTCATGGTATAAGGACGGCTTCTTCTATAGCGCATACGATGCACCAGCCGATGGCAAGGAGTATTCTAATTCAAACGAAAACCATAAGATCTATTATCACAAAATCGGCACTCCACAGAAGGAAGATAAACTGATATTTCAGGATGAGCGCTATCCGTTGCGATTCTTCCTCGCTTATGCCGATGAGGATTCTGACTTGCTGTTTCTTTATGTGGAAGGCGTAGGAAATGGTCAGGGACTCTATGTGAAAAGTTTGAAGGACAAGAACTCTGAATTCGCGTGCATCAACGACAATTTCGACTATCAGTGCTCGCTTGTTGGGGTCGTTAAAAACAAGATGTACTTGCAAACCAACCAAGGCGCTCCTAAAGGACGACTTGTGGTGGCTGACGTCAAAACTCCTCAAAAATGGACGGATGTGCTTCCCGAGACAGACAATGTGCTCTCGAATGTCGGCATAATCGACGGCAAACTGGTTGCTGTCTACGACAAAGATGCTTCAAACCATGCTTATGTGTATAACCTTAAGGGCGAGTTGCTCCATGAGGTTGCATTGCCAAGTGTGGGCACTGTTTCTTTCTCTGGGTCGGCAAAAAGCAGGGATGTTTACTACACGTTCTCTTCCTTTGTCTATCCTCCAACCGTCTATAAATATGATATAAGCAAAAACACCTCGACTGTTTATAGCCAACCGAAAGTAGACTTCTCGCCAGAAGACTATGTGACTGAACAGGTGTTCTTCCCAAGTAAGGACGGGACAAAGATTCCGATGACGCTTACCTATAAGAAAGGTCTCAAGCGCGATGGCAGCAACCCATTGTGGATTTATGGATATGGTGGTTTCAACATCACAATGTATCCAAGTTTCAAGTCGCGTCGCATGTTTATTCTTGAAAATGGATTTGTTTATGCACAAGTTAATCTCCGTGGCGGTAACGAATATGGAGAAGAGTGGCATAAGGCAGGAACGAAGATGCAAAAGCAAAACGTGTTTGACGATTTCACCACGGCGGCTGAATGGTGTATAGCAAACGGATATACGAGCAAAGGTAAAATCGTTGCTGAGGGTGGTTCAAACGGCGGTCTTCTCGTCGGTGCATGCGTTAACCAACGCCCGGACTTGTATACAGTTGCATTCCCAATGGTGGGCGTTATGGATATGTTGAGATACCATAAGTTTACTATTGGTTGGAACTGGGCTCCAGACTATGGCACAAGTGCCGACAGCAAAGAGATGTTTGAATATCTGAAGGCATACTCGCCACTTCACAACATCAAGAACGACGGTACCCCTTATCCTGCAATAATGGTTACGACTGCCGATCACGACGACCGTGTGGTGCCAGCGCATTCGTTTAAATATGCAGCAACACTGCAGGCAAGCAACACTGGCGGCCAACCTAAAATCATCCGTATCGAGAGCAATGCCGGACACGGAGGTGGTATGCCGTTTGATAAGGTGATTGCAGAATATGCTGATGTCTATGCTTTTGCCTTCAATATTCTTGGGCTAAAGCCTGCAACTGTGAAATAGATATGTGTAGAAAACAATTAATGACCACTGGACTGGTTGCGTTGGCTACTGTAGCCTCTGCTGCCAGTCCAGCATATTATAAGGCAACAGCCAGGGTTGACTCTTTGATGCAATCCATGTTTGCCGAAGGTGAGCCTGGCGCAGCCATTGTCATAGCAAATGAAGACGGCGTAATAATCGACAAGGGTTACGGTGTGGCCGACATTGTGAGTGGTGAAATAATTGACGGCAACACAATGTTTAATCTGGCATCGATTTCAAAGCAGTTTACTGTTGCTGGTGTAATGGCACTAGCCGACAAGGGCAAGTTGAATGTTGACGATTCTGTGGCAAAATATCTTGACTACAAAAGTCCGCAATGGCAAAAAATAAGGCTCAGCCATCTCATGAGCCATTCCTCTGGAGTGATTGACCTTCGTCCACGCACAAACCGACAATGGATGATTCATGCCACAGATATGGAGAGTGTTGCATATATGGACACACTCTCGCAGTTTCGTTTTGAACCGGGGGCGGCATATGAGTATATCAATCCGACTTTTCAGGTGCTCGAATGCATTGTGATGAAACTGTCGGGAATGTCGTTCGACGAATATCAACAAGAATACGTGTTTAATCCTGCGGGACTTGTTAGCACAACGTATTTTGAGCCTAACAAGGCGATTCCCAATATGGCACATGCCTATCAGTGTGGTGACGGCGCTGGCGAGCAGGATTTTGCAGGAAAGGTTTCTGCGATAGGAAAGACCGTCGTTGAAGGCTCTAAATGGAAGGAGTGTGACTATGGCGAAGAAACATTTTTTGCAACAAAGGCCGATGGTGGAATCTATTCATCCACCCATGAAATGCTGAAATGGATGATGACATTGGAGCAGGGAAAGGTGATTACACTAGAGTCGTTGGCATTGGCCTATACTCCTCATACCAAGGTGTCGGGCAGCCAATACAGTGACTATCAGAATCGCCCCAACACATGGTACGGTTACGGCTTTTTTATTGACAGAACACCAGGTATGCCCGAGAAAATATATCACACGGGCGACAATGGTGGCTTTCAGAACTATGCCGCGTCCTATCCATCGTGCGGGGTGAAAATCATTGTCCTCGCCAACCGCAATGACTTTGACCGCTGGACGTTGGTTAAGAAAATTGACCAAATCCTTAAGGACGAAGGAATTTTGAAATAGAATTAAAAGTCAGAAATATGATAGAATATGTAAAAGGCGATATCGCAGAAATCACTCCTGCGTATGCTGTCGTGGAATGTAGTGGAGTGGGGTATATGCTCAACATCTCGCTGAACACATACACTCAGTTGCAGAATCAGAAACAGGCAAAGGTATTCGCTTATGAATCCATTCGTGAAGATGCGCATGTGCTCTTTGGCTTTGCAAGCAAAGAGGAGCGCGAACTATTTGTGCTGCTCATCTCAGTGTCGGGTGTCGGGCCAAACACTGCGCGTATGATTTTGTCGTCGTTCACGCCATCCGACTTGAAGGGGGTAATCGCTTCTGGCAACGTTAATTTGCTGAAAGGTGTGAAGGGAATTGGCGCAAAAACAGCACAACGCATAATTGTTGACCTCAAGGATAAAATAAAACAGGGTGAAGATACGTTTATATTACAGTTGGAAAGCAAGCCGGAGGCTTACGAGGAAGCAGTTGCGGCACTCGTAATGCTCGGATTCCCGCAGGCAGCAGTGCAAAAAACTGTAGGAAATCTATTGAAGGAGAGCCCGGATGACAAGGTTGAAAGTCTTATAAAGAAGGCCTTGAAGATGTTATAGCCGATTTCTCCTCCCTCCGGCATTTAAAAACAACCCTGTTTTATTAAATGGACAACCGAGGAAAGAAAAAATATATACTGATGCTTATAGCCGGGATAGTGCTCTATTCCGTCTATAGCATTGGTTTTGCACAATATAACAAATCGACTGTTGCCGCTCCGCCGACAATCTTCACGGGCAAGAGCGCTCCAACAGATTCTTCAAGTTTGCATTATCCTGTAAAGCAAACGGTTACTCCTGGATATGAGGAATTGCTTGGACAAGATCGTCAAGCCATGGATCTTAAAGATCCGTCTAACATCAAGACGGAAGTGGAGTACGACTACAAAACAGACACTTATGTGGTCCGCACAAAGGTGGGTGATAAGGAAATAGCCACACCATTTATCCTTTCCTCTGAGGCATACAACAATATGGAGGTGCGCAATTCGATGATGGACTATTATCGGAAGCGCAATGCTGAAAATTTTGAGCAAAAGGACAAGAAAAAATTCAACATCTTCGACATGAAATTCGGACTTGGCCCTTTGGAAAAGGTGTTTGGTCCTGGTGGCGTGCAATTAAAGACACAAGGATCTGTACAAGTCAAGATGGGTATAAAGTCAAACAAAACTGACAACCCGGCTCTTCCTGCGAGTGCACGACGCAAAACATATTTCGACTTTGACCAGAAAATCCAGGCCACAATTGATGCATCTGTGGGCGACAAGTTGAAATTCAACATGACTTACAAC
>CAVEIP010000053.1:6731-7329 GCA_963615935.1 [Ruminococcus] lactaris
CTTACAACACCGATGCAACATTCGATTTTGACTCTAAAAACCTGAAACTTAAGTACGACGGCAAGGAAGATGAAATAATCAAGTCAATAGAGGCTGGTAATGTGTCGATGACAACAGGGTCTTCGCTTATCAAAGGAAGCACGGCTTTGTTCGGCTTGAAAACAAAATTGCAGTTTGGTAAATTTACAATCACTGCATTGGCGTCGCAACAAAATTCTGAATCGCAGACGGTAAGCACAAAGGGCGGGTCGCAGACAACTCAATTCTCGATCAATGCCGATGACTACGACAAGAACCGCTACTTCTTCTTGGCGCATTTCTTCCGCGACAATTATGACTATAATGCGTCGAAATTGCCGTATGTCCTTTCGGGAGTAAACATTACCCGCATTGAGGTGTGGGTTACCAATCAGCGTGGCACCTATAACGAGGCGCGCCATCTTGTGGGTTTTGTGGATATGGGCGAGAACAAACATTTGCAGAACAATCACTGGATTCCACAGGCCACACCCGATAACCCAAGCAACAATTCCAACAACCTTGTTTCGGAAATTAAGACAAACTATTCTGGTGCGCGCGAAATCAGCCAGGTCTCTAC
>CAVEIP010000053.1:7339-11871 GCA_963615935.1 [Ruminococcus] lactaris
GTCTCTACCGCATTGGAGCCGCTGCAAGCCTATGGAATAGAGGGCGGACGTGACTATGAAAAAGTTGAGAGCGCCCGATTACTATCGTCGTCGGAATACAAACTGAATTCTACTCTTGGCTATATATCTCTTAATTCTGCTCTTAATGCCGATGAGGTGTTGGCAGTGGCTTATGAGTACACATATCAAGGACAGGTATACCAAGTGGGTGAGTTTTCAAGCGATGTGACAGATTCCAGCAAGGCTCTTTTCGTGAAAATGCTCAAAGGCTCAACCGTGTCGCCTAAATTCGCCAACTGGGACTTGATGATGAAAAACGTTTATTCTCTTGGTGCATACCAAGTGCAGAAAAACAAATTCAAACTCAATGTCAAGTACATGAGCGATTCTACGGGTGTGGCTGTCCAATATCTTCCTGCAGACCCAATCCGCAACAAACCGTTGATTCAAGTGCTCAACGTGGACCGCCTTGATTCCAACAACGAAAGCAATCCTGACGGCTTCTACGATTTCATCGATGGCTATACCATCAATGCAGCGCAAGGAAAGGTGATATTCCCTGTCGTCGAACCGTTTGGCGACTATCTTGCCAAGCAACTCACCAATCCTGCCGATGCAGAAAAATATTGCTATCATGAACTCTACGACTCTACGCAAACTGTAGCAAAGCAATTTCAGGACAAAAATAAATTCATATTGACTGGTGAGTATCAAGCATCTTCAGGCTCGACAATTCGGTTGAATGCTATGAATGTGCCGCGTGGTTCTGTCGTTGTTACCGCGGGCGGTGTCACATTGACAGAGAATAGCGACTATACCGTAGACTACAATATGGGTACAGTGACCATCACTAACCAGAGCATTATTGATTCTGGCACAAATATTAGTGTGTCACTTGAAAACCAGTCAATGTATAGCACACAGCGCAAGACTCTCCTCGGACTTGATATGAATTATCAGTTCAACAAGGATTTCAATGTGGGTGCTACTTTGATGCATTTTTCTGAAAAGCCGTTGACGGAGAAAGTAAGTCTTGGCGATGAACTGATTAACAACACCATCTGGGGTGTCAATTTCTCGTACAACAAAAACTTTATGTGGCTTACCAATTGGCTGAATGCCATACCTACGGTCAATGCCACTGCACCGTCGACAATCAGCATGCAAGGTGAGTTTGCTCAACTCATTCCGCATAAGAAAAAAACGGGAACAAATGCTGGTAGTTCGTATCTCGACGATTTTGAAACGTCGCAAAACACCATCGACATCCGTTCCCCGTATTCGTGGTTCTTGGCATCGACTCCAAACGACCCCAATGGCGGACTTTTCCCAGAGGCGTCGTTGAGTAACAATGTAGACTATGGTAAGAATCGTGCCCTCTTGGCGTGGTATTACATTGACCGTATGTTCACCCAAAAGAACTCATCGCTTTGCCCGGCATACATAAAAAATGACAAGGAGCAATTGTCGAGCCCATATGTGCGCGAGGTTACTACTCGCGAGATTTGGCCAAACCGTGAACTCAATTATGGAGAGGCTTCGGCAATTCAAACGCTTAACCTGTCATTCTATCCAACAGAGCGCGGCCCGTATAACCTCGATTATACTAATATCGATTCCGATTTCAATCTCCTTAATCCAGAGAAACGTTGGGGCGGTATTATGCGTAAACTTGACAACACAAACTTTGAAACTTCCAACATCGAATACATCCAGTTCTGGATGATGGATCCGTTCTCGGTGGACGGCGATACCAATGAAGGCGGTGACTTATATTTCAACCTCGGTGAAATCAGTGAGGATATTTTGAAAGATGGCTATAAGTCGTACGAAAATGGCTTGCCTGTCGATGGCAGCACAAGCGGTACCCGTGAAACGGTTTGGGGACGCGTACCTACTGAAACCTCACTCACTTATGCATTTGATAACACTCAAGGTGCAAGAAAAAACCAAGATGTGGGTTTGAATGGCCTTTCAACTGAGCAGGAGTATGAGTTCTCGACATACAAGGACTATCTTGACCATCTGCGCGCTGTACTGTCGCCTGAAAAGATAGCAGAGATGGAGGCCGACCAGTTCTCTCCATTCAACGACCCGGCAGGTGATAATTATCACTACTATCGTGGTTACGATTTCGATGAGCAAAGACTCTCCATTTTGGAACGCTACAAGCACTATAATGGTACAGAGGGCAACTCTCTCGGCGATGACGATTCGAAGGATGCTCTCTACCAATCGTCGCGCAGTGTGCCTGATGTGGAAGACATAAACCAAGACAATACTCTCAACGAATACGAGCGCTACTATCAATATCACATCTCACTTCGTCGTCAGGACTTGGTGGTAGGGCAGAACTATATCACCGACAAGCAAGTGTCGACAGTGTCGCTTGCAAACGGCACGAAAGGTGAAGCCACATGGTATCAGTTCAAAATTCCGTTGAAGGACTATGAAAAAATCGTTGGCTCAATCTCCGACTTCTCAACAATCCGCTTTATCCGTATGTTCATGACCGGCTTTAAGCAAGCCACTCACTTGCGTTTTGCCACTCTGGAACTTGTGCGCGGTGATTGGCGTACCTACGACTACAACCTTAACTCGCGTGCTGATGCTCCCGCTGAAGGTCGTTTGGATTTGTCGGTTGTCAACATTGAGGAAAATTCAGGACGCGAGCCTGTGAACTATGTGCTGCCTCCTGGCGTGAACCGTATCGTAGACCCAGGGCAGTCGCAAATCACTCAACTCAATGAGCAGGCAATGTCAATGAAATTGTCAAACCTTCAGGCTGGCGATGCCCGTGCGGTTTACAAAAACACGACGATGGACTTGCGTCTTTACAAGAGAATGCAAATGTTTACCCACGCTGAACGCCTTATCGATGATGTCTCAGGAGAACTTCAAGATGGCGATTTGTCAGTGTTTATGCGTCTCGGTACGGATGTGAAGAGCAACTATTATGAATATGAGGTGCCTTTGAAACTTACCGCTCCTGGTAAGTACAACACATATAATACCAACGACCAGTATGCCGTATGGCCAGAGTCAAACTTTATGGATATCACGTTGTCCGTGTTCACAGACCTGAAGAAGGAGCGTAACAGAGCGAAGCACGATGCATCGCAAAATGTTGGCAACACTACTGTCTATACAGGCTACGACCCCGACCATCAGTCGAACAAGGTCTCAATCTTGGGTAACCCATCATTGAGCGATGTGCGAGTAGTGATGATTGGTGTGCGCAACAATTCAAGTAAGGAAAAAAGCGGCGAGGTCTGGGTCAACGAACTTAAAGTTACCGATTTTGACCAAGACGGCGGATGGGCAGCCAAAGGTAATGTGAATTTGGCTCTTTCAGACGTGGCAACGGTCAACTTTGGCGGACACATCGAGACCGTAGGCTTTGGCAATGTCGACCAAAGTCTGTCGTCGCGACGGATGGACGACTATAAGCAGTACAACGTTGCTACGCAAGTTGATGTCGGCCGTTTCCTGCCGTCGAAGGCTAAACTCAAAGCACCTGTCTACTATTCGGTATCGAAAGAAAAGACATCGCCAAAATATAATCCTCTTGATCAGGATATCCTCCTCAAAGATGCCCTTAATGAAGCGTCGACAAAGGAAGAACGGGACTCGATCAACAACTACGCAGTTGAGCAGTCGACGGTGAAAAGTTTCAGTATTTCGGGCTTTAATTTCGGAGTCAAGAGTAAGGTGCCAATGCCTTGGGACCCAGCCAACTTCACAGTCAATTTCTCGTTCAATAAGCAGGAAAACATCTCGCCGACTGTTGAATATGAGCATATCAATGACTATCGAGGCAGTTTCCAATACAGTTACTCTCCAGTCTATAAGCCATTCAAGCCGTTTAACTTCATAAAGAGTAAGTCCAAAAACTTGAAATTTATCAAGGACTGGGAGTTTGGCTATGCACCGTCGTCGCTGAGTTTCCTAACCAACATGACGCGCTATTACTATGAACTTCAGTCGCGCAATGAGGCTGACGTAGAGGTCGATGTGCCAGTGTCGGTTAGCAAAAATTTCTATTGGGATCGCCAGTTTGCAATTACTTGGAATCTTACCAAATCATTGACGTTGTCGTTCAACTCAAATACTATGGCTCGTATTGAGGAGGCTGTAGGACAGGTAAACAAGAAATTGTTCCCAGATAAGTATAGAGAGTGGAAGGACACAGTGATGAGAAGTATCCGCGACTTTGGTACGCCTTGGAACTATAGCCAGTCGTTTACGGCATCATACAAGGCTCCGTTTAGCAAAATTCCAGTGCTCGATTTCCTTAATGCGAATGTAAGTTACAATTCAACCTACAAGTGGGACCGAGGTGCTGATGTGGAAGATGCTGTGGTTGGAAACTCAATTACCAACAATGCTGTGTGGAATCTTGATTCGAAAATCAACTTTGAAACACTCTACAACAAGTCGAAATATCTGAAGGAGGTCAACAAACGATTCTCCAACAACTCACGCTCGAACAAAGAAAAAGAGCGCAAGCCGCGCAAATTTCAGCGCACATA
>CAVEIP010000053.1:11881-14897 GCA_963615935.1 [Ruminococcus] lactaris
GCACATATCAGTTGACCGACTCGGTGGTCGCTGTGAAGCATAATTTGCGTAGCAAAAAAGTGAAGATTTCGGCAACGACAATCGACGGCAAGCCGATTGCATTGAAGACTAAGGTGGTTGATGAAAATAACCTGCAGATTCTCACGACAGGCACACAAACGGTTAAACTTATTGTGACTGAAGATTTGACCAAAGACGTGAATATTTGGAAAGAGATTGCCGACCATACAGCCCGATTTGTGATGATGACTCGAAGCGCAAGTTTCCGTTGGAGAAACACCCGCACATCAAATATTCCTCAGTTCATTCCAGAGGTAGGCGACCTTCTCGGCCAAAGCAAAAGTTATGGCCCAATGTCGCCTGGTCTTGACTTTGCCTTTGGTTTCACGGGCGAGTCGTATCTGAACAAGGCGATGGAGCGCGGCTGGCTACTCGGCGATGAGAACCAAACAAGCCCCGCTATATTCTCCAAGACAGAAGAATTTAACTTTGAAGTTCAATTGGAACCTATCCGCGGTTTGAAGATTCAACTAACGGCTAACCGCACAGACAATCGTACGAACCAAATACAGTTTATGTACAATTCGATGCCAACAACCCGTAGCGGTAGTTTCACAATGACCACATGCGCCATTGCAACGGCTTTGCGCAAATCATCGTCGAGCGACGGCTACAATAGTAAAGCATACAACAAGTTCCTTGAAAACATTCCTATTGTGGCAGCACGACTTGAGCAGAAATATAGTGGAATGCAGTATCCTGATGCTGGCTTTATCAGTGGAACGGAGTATGCCGGACAACCGTATAGCAGTGAAAACGGAGGTGTCAATGAAGCGAGTGGCGATGTGCTGATTCCAGCTTTCTTGGCAGCATACACAGGTAAAGACCCAAATAAGGTGACAACATCATTCTTCCCAGCGCTGTCGCAGATTTTGCCAAACTGGCGTGTTACTTATGATGGTTTAATCAAGATTGGCAGTCTCAGCAACATTTTCCGTAGTTTGACGTTGTCGCATGCTTACCAGTGTACATATAGTGTGGGCTCGTTTACCTCCTATCTTAATTGGGTAGGCGTGGGCTCAGGTGATATGGGATTCACCAGAAACGAGCAAACGCAGAATCCGGTGCCATCGTCACCTTACAACATTTCTTCGGTGACGATTACTGAGAAGTTTGCTCCGCTCATTGGAATCTCTGCTACATTGAAAAACAATTTGACACTCAATATGGAATATCGGGATAGCCGTACCTTGACGCTTAACACGAGTGCTGGTCAATTGGTGGAGGCTTCACAAAAGGCTATCACGGTTGGCGGTGGATATAAAATCGCCAACTTCAACACAGTATTGAAGATGAAAGGTAGCCAAAAAGGTGTAAGCAATGACTTGACCCTCAATGCGGATTTCTCGTTCCAAAACAACCAGTCGTTGATTCGCAAGATGCAGGAGGGAACAAGTCAGGCCACTGCAGGCACTCAATCGATTGCTATCAACTTCACGGCAAGTTATGTGCTTAGCAAGCGTATCACTCTTCAGGCATATTTCGACCACCAAATCGACAAGCCGTTGATTTCATCGAGTGCCTACCCAACAACCAATAGCAATTCCGGCATATCAATCAACTTGTCGTTGGCGCAAATCTCAGCAAACAATTGTTGACGGAATTAGAAGATTATATGGCAAGCATGCTGTAGTGTATAATTGGACTGTAGTTTGCTTGCTCTTCGTCGTGGCTTTGTATGTCCGAGTCAATGCTATAGCCGGTAAAACGGAACTGCACTCTGATGAGGTGTTTTCGATGGCATTGTGCACCTGCGACCCCAATTACAATGTGCCAATTCCCGATGGGATCTACACTGGTGCGCAACTGAAAAATATGCTCGTGCAAAGTGGCGATGGTGGGGTGAAGGGGATGCTTTCCGATGTAGGTCAATTGTGGCTTAACAATGGCGATGCACCGCATGCCAGTCTGTACTACATGGTGCTGAGAGTAGCATTGACGGGCTATGATAGTTACGACTTGCCAAACTATATTTGGCGTGGCGGCGTGTTGAATCTGTTGTTCTTCGCATTGTCGTTTGTGTTTATGTATAAGTTGCTGCGGCGCATTTTTGGTGAGCGGCATATGCTGGTATTTGTCGGCTTGGCTTTGGCTTATTTCAATTTGCTGTCGATACGCAACACAATGCTCATCCGTGAGTACCAAATGGCAGAGGCTGCGATTGTGATGCTGACGTATGCAGCAGTTGGCTTTGTGCAGCGCCTTCGACATGGTGTGGAAATAAAGAAAATTAGGTTTGTTGTCGTTTTTGGATTGCTTGTCGGATGCACAGTGTCGTTGGGCTATTTCAACTCGTTCTATGTAATCGGACTTTGTCTGGCTTTGGCTGCTGCATGCTTGCGCCATAAACGGAAAAGGGAGATTCTTTTGGTTGTTTATGCTGGACTTGCGGCATTGGTGTTTGCCTATGCCATCTATCCTGGATTTTTCAATTTTATACTCTACAAGACCGTACACCAGTCAATGGCGTTTCGCAAGTTCCCATTGGCAATGTCGGTGACATTTACCCGCGACATTCGTCATCTTCTATTCATTTCCTATGGATTCTGGATTGTGGTTGCCGCTTTGTTGGTGGCAATGTTCTCGAAAGGTGGATTCAAAAAACTCTTCGATGGAGGTTATTTCGTATGGCTTCCGCTGATTGTCGTGGTTTGCATGCCATTGATTCAGTACGCATCGATACTTAAGCATCCGCGATACTATTATGGCTTGATGCCTATACTGATGCTCTTGGTACCGCAGTCGCTGGCTGCAATGCCTGTGCTTTGGCGTAGATATTTCGGAATACTTATCATCTTGTTTTTCCCGATCCTCACACCGCAGATTCATTTCAAGGCCAAATATGGATGGACATCAGTGCAGAAAGAACTGTCGCGCCCAGTAACGTTCTACAAGTTGAATCCGAATGAACTTATCCAATTGGTGCCTAATCTTGGTGACGGAATAACATATAATG
>CAVEIP010000054.1:0-8010 GCA_963615935.1 [Ruminococcus] lactaris
TCTGTGGTAAAGAGAATGGTGTCGATACCCTGGGCACTGTCGGCAGCGTCCATGTCCACTTTGTAGCCCTCGGTAGGGTCAACGCCAAACTCCGTGAGTTGTCGGTTAGCGTCGTAGATAGGCGCTGCGCTGAAACGAATTGCCCAGCCATTCGGCAGTTCGGAGGTGAACGGCATGCCGCAACCGCCACCTGTGGTGTCGCCAACGACGACAACGTTAGGCAGATTCTTCATCAGCGACACAAAGTTGTTGGCAGCGCTGAAGGTTGACCGGTTGGTAAGAATGGCAATCGGCTTGTTCTTCCAGTGCACACGGTCTTTGGCAGGCTCGATGTTGTAGGCATAAAGGTCGGAAAAATCGTCGTGCCCTGCGCCTGTCTTGTGGCAAATGTAGCCGGCAAGCAAAGTCTTGTCGATGAAGCGGGCAACGAGAGTTTCCGCATTTGTGATGTAGCCGCCGCCGTTGTTGCGCACATCGATAATCAGTCCGTCGGCAAGCGCCAAAGTGGCGAGCACGTTGTCGAGATTGCCGTCGCCTATAACACTCGAAAACGAACCATAGTACATGTAGGCAAAGTTGTTATCGAGGATGCGGTAGTTTATGCCCGATGTTATGCGATAGTCGAAATGCAGATAATTTTCCTCCACAATCCGCTCGTCGTAGTTCTGCGGATACTGCTCATAAATCCAGTAGCGCGACGCATCGAACGTTGAGATCAAGTTGGTGTGACCATCCTTCAGTTCCTTCACCATCTCGGCACACACGCGGAACAGTTCCTCCTGCGTCATGTCGTTGCTGATTTTGGCAGCATAGCGGTCGTGCACCTCCTGCCAGTCCACGTTCTTGTATTTGAAGAAGCAATAGTGCTCATCGAGGATTGTCCAGAGGGCTTCAAAATTACCTTGCGGATTGTTGGCATACTCCGTCACGTCGTGGCATGCCGTGACCGACAGCAAGCAGACAAGAGCAGCGATTATTTTGATGGTAATATTTTTCATATCAATAGATTGCCGAGATTATTTTTGCCTTTTCAATTTTGCCATAGCGGGGATTGAGGCGGATTGACTCCCACTGCACACCGATGACGAGGCTATGAGTTTGCAAACGCTGGCTGATGTTGTTTTTCCACACTGTGGAGAACTCGTTGCGATAGCCGATGCGCAACGACGTGGAGCCGAAATGCAAGTCGGCAGTAAGCGTATTGTTGATGTCGAAGCGGTTGCCCCAGTAGCCGAAGTTGATGGTTTTGTCGTAGTTGCCGAGATAGATTTCGTAGAACGACTGGTCGTAGTCAGGCAAGAAAAATCCACCCACCACAGGCACAACGGTTTGGTAACTCACGGTCAACGGCAGTCGGCGCAAATGAGTGCGCCACGCCACCCGTCCGCTCGCGCCTACAAAGAGGCGTATTTGCGGAGAAACAACATTGTTGGAGTTGCGCGAATTATAGTTTGCGCCGCCAACAAAGCCGAGGTCGGGACCGGCATACACCGAAAACTGGTGCGGTAGGCGCCAGCGGTGCATCATTGAGTAGTCGGCATCGAGGAGAAGCGAATATAGCGAATTGTTGCCCGCTGGATTCGAAGGGCTGTCGAAGGTCACGCCTCCTGATATGCGTCCCACCCAGCGCTCGGGGTTGAATCGAGTGGCGCGCAGACGCTCGAAACTGATTCGCGTGTGTCCGCCGTTGTAGAAAAGAGGACTGATATAGGTGTCGAGGCTACGCACATGTCCGGCATCGAGCATCACCGACATAGCAGCCGGACGCACCACCACAGAGTCGGTCTCTTCAGCGCAAACAGCCGACGGCATCGCCATCGCCACGGCAGCGAGTATTGTTAATATTGTCTTTCTCATTTATAAATCTTCGTCTTCAAACAGGCGCTTCTGTCCCGTAAGGTCGTCGCGCACATCGTTCTGGTTAATCACATCGTCCTTTGCCACCTCTTCGACCTCAATATCGACAGTCGGTGCTTCAGCTTCAGGCACTTCGCGCGGCTCAAGCTCTTCAATCGAAGCGATGTCATAGTTGGTTATGCGCTTGCCTTTTGCCTTGTAACTCTTTGCTCCGATAAACTCTTCAGCATCGACAACCATAGGTTCGCGGAACTCATCGGCACCGCCAAACGTAACCTTATAGCGCGGATAGCGCTCGCTCGAAAGTGTTCTGAGCGTAGAGTTCGGATTGTCGCCAATGAAACTCTGCTTCTTGGCAGTCTGTTCAAAGCAAAAACGCTTGATGTAAGGGTGTCCCTGATCGGCATCGTCGAGCACTGCAGTCCAAACTTTGCCCTCCTCAAAGCGCTCGATGCGGAGGATATTGTCCTCGTAGTGGTTACCAGCGTCGAACGACGAGGTGTAGAACTGACCGTTTTTGAGCACAATCAGAATCTTGTCGTTGGCATTGAATTCGCCAAGCGAATTGCCACGACCGTCGTAATTCAGGCGGAGCACATCAGGATCAAACCACACTTCGCGTCCGCCAAGGGTTGAAACGCCACGCTCCTTCAGCGACACGCGGTGGATTTCGTTTTTGGTCACCATATTGCCCAGCGCCGATTTGTTCTTGATGGCAAGGTCGGCAAAACTGATGTCGAACTGCAACACCTTCAAGCGCGGTTTCTCCTTGAGGGTGATGCGCAAGGTTTCCGCCTCACCATTGGGGTTGGCAGAAAACCACCATATCTTAGAGCCTTTTTGGCCTTGAGTCATGTCGTATTCCTTGTCGCGCGTAAGACCCGTTACAGCGAAGCGCTTCATGTAGGTCACGCCCGCCTTGCCGTTTTGGTAGACAAGGTTATAGATGGTGCGCTGGTCGTTGCGCTTAAACACATTGATATAAAGGATGTGCTTGCCCACATAGAGTTTCTCAGCCACCTTCACCACCTTGTATTTACCGTCCTTGTAGAAGATAATAATGTCGTCGATGTCCGAGCAGTTACAAACAAACTCGTCTTTCTTCAAGCCCGTTCCGATAAATCCGTCCTCGCGGTTGATGTAGAGTTTCTCGTTGGCCTCAGCCACACGCGTAGCCTCGATGTTGTCGAAGTTGCGGATGATGGTGCGGCGGGGATACTGCGCACCATATTTCTCCTTGAGATGCTTGAACCAGTCGATTGTCACCTCAACCATACGAGTGAGTTTGTCGTCGATTTCGGCAATGCGCTGCTTCAGCGACTCGATGTTGGCAGCAGCCGTGTCGGCGCTGAATTTCAAGATGCGTTTCATCTTGATTTCAAGCAGTTTGAGGATATCATCGCGAGTCACATCACGCACAAAGTCGGGCTTAAACGGAGTGAGGCGCTTGTCGATATGCGCAACTGCCTCATCGATGCTCTTGCTCTGCTCATACTCCTTGTCCTTATAGATTCGCTCCTCAATGAAGATTTTCTCCAACGACGAGTAGAACAGACTTTCTTGCAATTCGCCGCGCAGGATTTCGAGTTCGCGACGCAAGAGGTCCTTTGTCGTGTCGACACTGTGGCGGAGCACATCGCTGACCGTAAGGAAATGAGGCTTGCGGTCGGAAATCACACAACAGTTTGGCGAGATGCTCACCTCGCAGTCGGTGAAGGCATAGAGCGCATCAATGGTGCGGTCGCTTGAAGTGCCGGGCAAAAGATGCACGATGATGTCGGCCTTGTCCGACGTGTTGTCGTCGACCTTCTTTATCTTGATTTTGCCCTTTTCCTGGGCTTTGATGATTGTTTCAATCACGCTTCCCGACGTGCGTCCGAAAGGCACGTCGATAATCTCAAGAGTCTTGTTGTCGATTTTCTCAATCTTGGCACGCACGCGCACCGACCCTCCGCGCTCGCCGTCGTTGTACTTCGACACGTCGACATAGCCGCCAGTAGGGAAATCAGGGTAGAGCGCAAATTCTTCGCCACGGAGATAGGCAATCGCAGCATCGATGATTTCCACAAAGTTGTGCGGCAGAATCTTCGATGATAAGCCCACGGCAATACCCTCGGCGCCCTGAGCAAGAAGCAACGGATACTTCACCGGAAGAGTTACAGGTTCTGGCTTGCGGCCGTCGTAACTTACGGTCCAGTCGGTGGTTTTGGGATTAAACACCGTTTCGAGAGCAAACTCCGACAAGCGCGCCTCGATGTAACGAGGAGCAGCCGCGCCGTCGCCAGTGAGGATGTTACCCCAGTTACCCTGCGTCTCAACGAGCAGATCCTTCTGTCCAAGTTGCACGAGGGCGTCGCCGATAGAAGCGTCGCCGTGAGGGTGATACTGCATTGTGCTACCCACCACATTGGCAACCTTGTTGAAACGCCCGTCGTCAAGTTCCTTCATCGTGTGGAGGATGCGTCGTTGCACAGGCTTCAGTCCGTCCTGTATATGAGGCACTGCACGCTCAAGAATCACATAGGAAGCATAGTCGAGAAACCAGTTTTGGAACATTCCCGACAGATGCTTGCTTTTGTCCTTTGGCACCACATAGGAGGAATGGGCCTCGGAAGCCGACAGTTGCTCAATATCAGAATTTTCGGTTACGCCGTCGATTATTTCGTCTTCTTTCATACTTGGATCAGTTTAATGCCTTCCAGAGAATGGTTTTCGTAGTTAAAAAAATAGGTTATTTACCAAATAAATACAATTTCAGGGGAAAGGCTCTGCAAAAATAAGAAGAAAATCGAGAAAATTTATTTACTTTGCACCTTAAAATGATGCAAATACGGGCTTCAAGGCTCGAAAAAACAGAAAATTCAGAAAAAACAAGATAAAAAAATGGCACAAGAAGATTTGTTTAAGAAAATTGTGGCTCACGCCAAAGAGTATGGATTCGTTTTCCCGTCGAGCGAAATCTACGACGGACTGTCGGCAGTCTACGACTACGGCCAAAACGGTGTTGAGTTGAAAAACAACATCAAACGCTATTGGTGGGACGCGATGACTCAACTCAACGAAAACATCGTTGGTCTCGACTCTTCCATCTTTATGCATCCTACTATTTGGAAAGCCTCTGGCCACGTTGACGCTTTCAACGACCCGTTGATCGACAACCGCGACTCTAAAAAGCGCTATCGCGCCGATGTGCTCATTGAAGACGAAATAGCAAAATACGACGATAAAATCAACAAGGAGGTGGCAAAGGCTGCCAAGAAGTTTGGAGAAGGCTTCGACGAGAAACTCTACCGCGAAACCAACCCTCGCGTGCAGGAGCATCTTGCTAAACGCAACGAACTCCATGAGCGTTTCGCAAAGGCGATGAACGACATGGATCTTGAGGAACTCCGCCAAATCATCCTCGACTACGGCATTGTCTGCCCTATTTCAGGCACAAAGAACTGGACAGAAGTGCGCCAGTTCAACTTGATGTTCTCCACTGAGATGGGTAGCACAGCCGACGGCTCAATGAAGGTTTACCTCCGTCCGGAAACGGCGCAGGGCATCTTCGTCAACTTCCTCAACGTGCAGAAGACTGGCCGCATGCGCATTCCTTTCGGTATCGCACAAATCGGCAAGGCTTTCCGTAACGAAATCGTTGCACGCCAGTTCATCTTCCGTATGCGCGAATTCGAGCAGATGGAGATGCAATTCTTCGTACGTCCAGGCGAGGAACTCGAATGGTTCAAGAAATGGAAAGAGACTCGCTTGAAATGGCACAAGGCTCTTGGTCTCGGCGACGAGAAATACCGCTACCACGACCACGAGAAGTTGGCTCACTACGCCAATGCCGCTACCGACATCGAATTCCTTATGCCTTTCGGATTCAAGGAAGTTGAAGGTATCCACTCACGCACAAACTTCGACCTCGGCAACCACGAGAAGTTCTCAGGCAAAAAGATTCAATATTTCGACCCAGAACTCAACCAGTCGTACACTCCATATGTCATCGAGACATCAATCGGTGTTGACCGTATGTTCCTCTCTGTGTTTGCTTCATCCTACGAGGAAGAGGCTTTGGAGAACGGCGAAACTCGCGTAGTGCTCCACTTACCTGCTGCACTTGCACCAGTAAAGGCTGCAATCATGCCACTCGTGCGCAAGGACGGACTTCCAGAAAAGGCTCAAGAAATCATCGACTCACTGAAGTTCGACTTCAAGGTGCAGTTTGATGGTAAAGACTCAATCGGTAAGCGCTACCGCCGCCAGGATGCCATCGGTACTCCATTCTGTATCACAGTCGACCACCAGACCCTTGAGGACAACACTGTTACCATCCGTCACCGCGACACAATGGAACAAAGCCGTGTTGCCATCGCCGACCTTGCTGGCATCCTCGAGAAGGAAGTGGGCATGAAGTCACTGCTCAAAAAATTGGTATAACAACTTACGAACCATACCCACGCTATGAAGAAATCTGTATTGATAACAATCGTGTCGGTCGTGGTGGTCCTCTTGATTTTCGGAGGATGCTCCATAAGCAAATACAACACGATTGTGACCGACAGCAACGAAGTGGAAAATGCTTGGGGAAAGGTGCAAACTGCCTATCAGCGCCGCGCCGACCTTGTGCCTAATCTTGTGAGCACAGTGAAAGGTGCGGCTGCCCACGAGGCAAACACGCTCCAGGCAGTTACCGACGCCCGCGCCAAAGTTGGCTCGGTAAACATCACTGCCGACCAGTTAACGGAAGAAAACCTCAAGAAATTCCAACAGGCGCAAAACGAACTTTCGGGTGCGTTGAAGTCGTTGTTGGCTGTGTCGGAGGCTTATCCAAACATCAAGGGAACGGAAAATTTCCGCGACCTGCAAGTGCAACTGGAGGGCACCGAAAACCGCATCTCTACGGCGCGTACAGACTATACCAACGCCGTGAACCAATACAACAATACGGTGATGCGCTTCCCGGGCAACATCATAGCGGGAATGTTCGGGTTCAGCAAAAAACCGCAGTTCCAGGCCGATGAGGCGGCACAGGCTGCGCCTAAAGTAGAATTTTAAAAAGCAATCAATGAAAAGACTACCATTAATCGCTCTGTTCATCTTTGTGTTGTCGGCGTGCAAACTCGACCCTGTACGCGACGCATGGGAATACTACAAGGACTGGCGAGCAGAAAACAATGAGTGGTTGGCGAAACAGGAGGCACTGACCGACGCCAATGGCAAACCATACTTCCAAAAGGTAACACCAGAGTTTGACCAAAGTGCCTATGTGCTGATTCACTATTTCAACGACCGCACAACAACAGAAGGCAACCTTACGCCTCTCATATCATCGACAGTCAACGTGAAGTACAAACTCCTCAACTGCCGCGAGGTGGCGGTCGACTCATCATACTTGCTCACCGACAGCACCTACCAGCAGCGCTTGTCGAACACCGTGGAGGGTTTCCAAATTGCCTTGATGGCAATGAACGTGGGCGACTCGTGTGAGGTTATAATCCCTTACCAGTATGGCTACAGCAACACTGGCAACGGCTCGATTCTCCCCTACACCCACCTTCGCTACTTGCTGAAACTCAAAGGCATCGAGAAATACGAAAAGTAATTGCGATATGAAACGGTCAGTGTTGATGGTTGCGGCAATGGTTATAATCCTTGCCGGATGCAAGACCACCGAAGAAAACTATCGGCAGTCGTATGAAGCGGCTGTGGCAAAACGCAATGCCACAGAAGCAGCAGCCGACAGTGTGGACAACACCATCCACAACAAGATAATGGAGGCTTCAAAGCCTTATTCGAAGACCGAAGGTGGCAAGACGGCGCTCTATCTGCAAGGCAACATGTGGCAAGCCTACAATGCCGAAAAAAACAAGATGAAGCGCTACAATGTGGTCGTGGGAGCAATGAGGCAACTCTTCAACGCCAAGGCATTCTGCTCACGGCTGGAGGCCAACGGGGCAAAAGCCTACGTTATCCAAAACGGAGCAAAGGACTATTACGTTGTAGCCGAAGGCTTTGACACTTTTGCGGAGGCTGCCGACTATGTAAACAACATCGACAAGAAACTCAAAATCAAACTTCCGCTCACCGAGCCGTTTGTGTACCGCACATTCCGGATATAGCAGCGATTGACACCTACAAAAAGACACCTTGAAGCATCCCCGCCTC
>CAVEIP010000054.1:8020-8456 GCA_963615935.1 [Ruminococcus] lactaris
AATTCAGCCCATTCTGCACACACAGCATCAAATTGAAGAACCTTATAATCCAAAGAATCTAGCATTCGTTCATCGAATTCATATTCTTGAACGACAGGCTCTCCGCCAAACAAGACCGCTTTCTTTTCAGCCATCTCTGTTGCTTGAGACTTTATATCAGTAAGATAAAATCCCTGGCCAAAATCTTTATACCTCTTCGTCTTCTTGATATCAACTTTGTCGAAATCAACATTTGTTCCGTGGTACAGTATCATGACAAAGCGCCCCCATTTTTTTTGCATATAACCACCAAATCATCGACAACATCATCTATTGACTGCAGATGCAAAGTACCATAAAACTGTAGCAAAAATTCAATTCCATGAAAATGTTTCAAGTATTGGTAGGCATTCTTCACTGGAAGATCAAATCTTCGCCCCATGCCTCTAATACAAGC
>CAVEIP010000054.1:8466-14875 GCA_963615935.1 [Ruminococcus] lactaris
TTATAATACACATTATTTGACATTATATTTTCTAACTTTTGTAAAGATACCCTTTTCCACAGACAAATCGCCGAAATCGTTTAATTTTTGTCGCCCTGTATATGCTTTTTTACACCTTGCCGGCGAGGGTTATTTCAGCGAATGACCTTGGTACAGGAAACTGTTGTAGGGCTCAAGATAGCCAGAGAATGTCAATTGGTCGCTACTGAAATTGGCACTTACCGTGGCGCTGCACCGCTTTGAGCCCTTAGGCAGGCTGAAGGTGATACTACCTGTAAGTGCAGTGCCGTTGACGTACATTGTATAGTTCATGTTGCCGCGCTTGTCGTAGGATAGCGAATGCTTCGTGATGCGACTCTCTGCCGTGACGCCACCAATGCCGTTGGGGCTGTTCATCACACCCTCGAGGGCGAACTGCACCACTGCGGTGTCGCCCTGCACAAGCACGA
Organism: [Ruminococcus] lactaris; assembly: GCA_963615935.1. Classification (GTDB taxonomy): domain Bacteria; phylum Bacteroidota; class Bacteroidia; order Bacteroidales; family Muribaculaceae; genus Limisoma. The sequence goes on from CAVEIP010000054.1 coordinate 8,916, forward strand.
AATTGGTTGTGCGGTTCACATTGAGTGTTCTGCCATAGCGGCCACGAATCTGGTCGGCAACAATGACAAAATGCTTGTCCTCAACAGCCTTCACAGCAAGTTGATATTCTATCGAGTCGCTAATGGCCTGTTGGCGTTTACGCTCCGCCTTGTCGAGTTTTTTCTGCTCCTTTACCGTCACCTTGTCCGACGCATAGATATCGTCGGAATAGTTGTCGTCGGCATATAGCGAGCCACCAACCGCAGCACAGACTGCAGCAATCATCAATAAAACCAACTTTTTCATAACATTTCCTTTTATGTTACAACATACTACAGGTTTTGTTTGTTCACCTGTCGGCGATAACGGATTTTGACAAAGGGTATAAGAATAAGCGTGAGAACCGACCCACTGAAAATGGTGAGCATCATCATCTGCACACAGTATTCAATGTTCGACGGCACCAGGCCTCCGTCAATAGCCACACGCAGCATCTTGTAGGTGTCCTGCGACGCCGGCTGACTCTTGAGTATCTCCGCCATAGTCTCGATTGTGCGATAGAAGAAATCAGGATCGAAAATGGTAAGGTAGCCATAGGTAAACAAAGCACAAATCAGCGACGCGCCGACAAACTCAGTAATGCCAAGCACCCAAAGCGCCGAAAAATTGGCGCTGCACCCATTTGCGGAATATGCCTTGCAGAGCAACACATAATGCATCACCGGGCCTCCGACCATCAAAACCAATGCAAGCAATCCAAACATTGGCACCTTGTCGCTCATAAACGACAAGAGCGAAAGCATTGTGATGTAAGCGCCCATATACAGGCCTTTGTAGGCACCTTCTTTATACACATTTTGTACAGTCATAACAATTCAATTAATCTCGTTTTCTGGAAATAACGGTCATTATTCATCAGCCACCGACAGAGGCTCGCCATCCTTGGAGATGTAGAACACCACAACTTCCGTAGGCTCATCGCCACGGTTCTCGCCATGGTGCACCGTACCAACAGTCTCCACCACAGCCTCGCCCTTGTGGACAGTCTTCTCCATTCCATCGGAATCGCGAATAAGTGTGAGTTGACCACTGTTGACAATGCCGTATGACATCACGTCGTGGTGATGTTTTGGCAACGAACTGTGGGGAGGCAACACCACCTTGAGCACCCGCAACTGAGGCTTTCCCTCTGGATAGTTGGGCAACTCTACTCCGTCCCAACTCTGTGAGGTGGAGAGCAATTCCATCTTCTGAATCTCGCCAGAGTTTTCCACGCCCTTATTGGCGGCGCACGAAGTGCTGACCGTCGACATAACCAATGCCATAGCGACAGCCATCGATACCTTCCTGATATTTCTATGTTTCATAATCACAAATTCTAAAGTTTCACAATCTCGCCCATAACATTTGTCTTGCTTGATTTTACTTTGCTAAGTTACGAATAATCCCCGAAATAAAAACCTTTCAGCGGAAATCCTCGCCAAAACACACTCTTATTTTGGTCTAAATAGCCAAAACGTAGGATATTTGCGAAAAAAATGGCTAAATTTGTAGTTTCAAAGATAATACGCACATTATGGCACATAACAAGAAAATACGCGTTGGCATTACCCACGGGGACATCAACGGAATTGGATATGAAGTGATTATGAAGGCTCTTGCCGACCCTATGATGACCGATCTCTGTACGCCAGTGGTCTACGGCTCATCGAAGGCATTGGCCTACCATCGCAAGGCGCTTGAACTGGCAAACGTGAACTTCACGCTGGTGCCTCGCGCAGAGGACGCTACCGACGGGGTGAACAACCTTGTGGAGGTGCTCGACGGCGAGGTGAAGATCGAACTCGGCACAGCGAGTCCGGCTTCGGGCAAAGCCGCCTTGTCGTCGCTGAAGCGCGCTGCCGACGACCTCCGCAACGGCATCATCGATGTACTCGTCACCGCGCCTATCAACAAGGACGCCATCCAAAGCGACGATTTCCACTTCCCTGGACATACCGAATATCTCGAATCGCACATCGGCGAAGGCAACAAGGCCTTGATGATACTTTTCGACGACCACCTGCGCGTGGCTCTTGTCACCACTCACCTCCCAATTGCAGAAGTGCCAGCAGCCATCACCAAGGAGGCCATCATGGAGAAACTCGACATCTTCAACGACTCCTTGAAGAAAGATTTTGGCATCGTGAAGCCCCGCATCGCCGTACTTTCGCTCAACCCTCATGCCGGCGAAAACGGAATGCTCGGCACTGAAGAGAACGAAATCATCACCCCGGCAATCGAAGAGGCATACAGCAAGAAAATCATGGCTTTCGGCCCGTATGCCGCCGACGGATTTTTCGGCAGCGAGCAGTACAAGCACTTCGACGGCGTACTCGCCATGTACCACGACCAGGGTCTCGCACCGTTCAAGACCATCGCAATGGAGGACGGAGTGAACTTCACGGCAGGTCTACCCTACGTGCGCACATCGCCCGACCACGGCACCGGCTACGACATAGCAGGCAAGAACCTTGCCAACGAGACATCGCTGCGCTCGGCAATCTTCAAAGCCATCGACATCTTCCGCAGCCGCACGCGCTACTACGAGATGTATGCCCACCCACTCCGCCGCCAGTACTACGACAAGAGCGGCGACAAGGAGGTGCTCGACCTCACGAAGGACGACGATGACACTCCAGAAATTCTCAACTCCTAACCCCTACAAAAAATGAACTACGCAATAATAGCAGCCGGCGAGGGCTCACGACTCGCACAGGAAGGCGTGGCAAAGCCAAAGCCGCTTGTCGACATTTGCGGCGAACCGATGATTGGACGCCTTATCAACATGTTCCGCCGATGCAATGCCGAGAGCATAAGCATCATCGTGAACGAACAAATGACCGAGGTACGCCAATATCTCGAGAGCCTTTCGCTCGACATCCCATTCAACCTCGTGGTCAAGTCAACTCCAAGTTCGATGCACAGTTTCTTCGAACTCTCGCGAGTAATACCCAAAGGACGCTTCTGCCTCACAACTGTCGACACCATCTTCCGCGAGCAAGATTTCCGTCCGTACATCGAAGCGATGGAGGCTACCGACTACGACGGCATGATGGCAGTGACCGACTATATCGACGACGAGAAGCCTCTCTACGTTGACACCGACGCCGACCTAAACATCACGGCATTCCGCGATGAGCGCTACGACGGAGCCCGCTACATCTCGGGCGGCATCTACGCCCTCAACGAAAAGGCCATCGATGTGCTCAGCGAATGCATGGACAAGGGCGTGGCACGCATGCGCAACTTCCAGCGCGCTCTCGTGTCGGCAGGACTCCGCCTAAAAGCCTACCCCATGGGCAAAATCCTCGACGTGGATCACGCTGGCGACATCGCCAAGGCTGAAGCATTTATCAAAAGCATATAAACCAAACTTACAGAAGCAACTATAATGGCAGAAATAGCAATTGCCGGCATCATGAGAGCCGGAGCCTACTCACCAAACCATATCGGCAACGACGCCGCCATCTTCAACGCCACAGCCGAGCAACTGCGCAAACGCGGATGCACGGTCAACATCTACAGCGAGGAGCAATTCAACAGCGGCAAAGTAAAGGAGCGTATCATCCTCAACATGTGTCGCGAACAAGAATCAATTAAACGCTTGCAAGACCTTGAGGATGATGGATGCATCGTAATCAACTCGGGCTATGGCATCGAGAACTGCACTCGCGAGCGAATGACACGCATACTCCTCGGCAACGGCATTCCCTACCCCGACAGCATCATCGTAAACACCGACGAGGCCGTGATTGGACAACTGAAGAAGGCAGACATCAACAACTGCTGGATTAAGCGCGGCGACTTCCACGCCATGCACAAAGAGGACGTGAGTTATGTGCGCCACGCTGAAGAGGCACAAGAGGTGCTCCAAGAATACTTCTATCGCGGCATCAAGCGCGCAGTAATCAACCGTCACCTCGTGGGCGACCTCATCAAGTTCTACGGCATCAACAATTCACCGTTCTTTTACTGGTTCTATCCTTTCGACGAAGGCCACAGCAAGTATGGCCTCGAAGCCATCAACGGCAAGTCGAAAGGCATTGACTTCGACATCGAGCATCTCAAGGACATCTGCCACGGCGCTGCTGACGCCCTCGGTGTGGAAATCTATGGCGGTGACTGCATCGTTTCGCCCGAAGGCGACATCCGCATCATCGACTTCAACGACTGGCCAAGTTTTGCGCCGTGCCGCAACGAGGCTGCACCATTCATCGCCAAGAGTGTGATAACATACATTAAAAACAAACAAAATAAATAGTGAATTTCAAAGATCTTAAAGCATCCTACAAGGATACTCTCAAGTCGATGGACACTGAAGAAACCATCGACCTCTGTTTCTACCGACCTATCGGCTACACGTGGGCTGTGATTTGCGCCAAACTCGGCATCAAGCCAAACGCAATCACCATCGCCTCCATCTTTATCGGCGTAGCCGCAGGCGTAATGTTCTACTTCAACGACTACTGGTGCACCATCGCCGGCATCATCCTATTGGTGTGGGCCAACTCGTTTGACAGCGCCGACGGCCAACTCGCGCGCATGACCCAGCAATACTCCCGCCTCGGACGCATCCTCGACGGCGTGAGCGGCGACTTCTGGTTTGTGGCAATCTACTTTGCCATCTGCTTCCGCGAGAACTACACAAGCGAATTCTTCATGGCTCACAAATGGGCTATTTGGGTGATTGCCGTGGTGGCTGGCTTGTGCCACGCCAAGCAGGCAGCCGCTGCCGACTACTACCGCCAGTTCCACCTATACTTCCTTAAGGGCAAGGACGGCAGCGAACTCGACAGTGTGGAACAACTCGACAAGGCTTATGCCGAAGTGGAGTGGAAAGGCCATTTCTGGAAGAAAGCCACAATGTTCTTCTACCGCAACTACACCGCCAATCAGGAGGTACTCACTCCTCGCATGCAGGAGTTGCGCCGCGAACTGCGCAAGCATTTCCAGGAAACCGACATCCCGCAACAGTTCCGCGATGATTTCCGCGCCAAGAGCAAGCCGTTGATGAAATACACCAACTGGCTGTCGTTCAATCTGCGATCGATTGCATTGTTCTGCTCCGTGCTCGCAAAGATGCCTTGGCTCTACTTTGCTTTTGAAATCGTTGTGCTCAACATTATGCTTGTCTATATGATTTGGCGTCACGAACGCATGTGCCGCAACTTTACGGAGGACTTGAGAAATGGCAAATACTGATATTAAAGGTGTAATCTTCGACTACGGCGGCACCATCGACAGCCGTGGCGACCATTGGAGCGAGGTAATCTGGGACGGCTACCAAGACGCTGGCGTGCCAGTGAGCAAGGCCGACTTCCGCGACTGCTACGTCTTTGCCGAACGCGAATTGGCAAAAACGCGACACATCCTGCCAGAACACAATTTCTACGACCTGCTGCTCATCAAGATGCGCATCGAGATGGGAAATCTCGCCGACAACGGCAAGTTGCCCGAGGGCTACGATGTGGAAGGCAAAGCCACTACAGTGGCTCGCTACTGCTACAACCGCGCCAAGCAGTCTGTCGAGGAGGCTCGCCCAACACTTGAATATGTATACGCGCGCGTACCGATGGTGCTTGTGAGCAATTTCTACGGCAACGTGGAAACAGTGCTCGCCGACTTCAACCTACTGCGCTATTTCAAGAAAATCATTGAGAGCGCCGTGGTGGGCATCCGCAAACCCGACCCGCGCATCTTCAGCCTCGGCGTTGAAGCACTTGGCATCGATGCCGCCAATGTACTCGTTGTGGGCGACAGCCTGAAGAAGGACATCATCCCAGCCGAAACAATCGGTTGCCAGGTGGCATGGCTCAAAGGCAAGGGTTGGACAGCCGAAGAAGACGCAGCCCAACACCCCAATATGATCAAAAAATTCGCAGAAATCAAGAAACGCCTCGTTTAGATATTTTTACATTTAGCTGCGCATATCGAGGAT
>CAVEIP010000055.1:0-14848 GCA_963615935.1 [Ruminococcus] lactaris
TAGAGCAAAGGACTGAAAATCCTTGTGTCCCCGGTTCGATTCCTGGTGGCACCACAAAAAGCAGTTAAGAGAATTCTTGACTGCTTTTTTGTTTTCTTCCCCGCTCCATTTTTTTTAACGAAATCATAGGTATCCGTCTGCGGCAATTTACGGAAATATAGGTATTGTAGGCGTTTAGGAATTGCACGAATTTTACAACCGGAAAAATCAACCATAAACAACAAACGAAAATGAAGAAAATCGGTATTTTTTTCGGTTCTACTACAGGAACAACTGAAAGCGTGGCAGAAACAATTGCCAACAAACTCGGTGTTGACGCCGCTGACGTGCACAATGTGGGCTCTGCCTCGGCTGCCGACGCTGCCGCCTACGACGTGCTTCTGCTCGGATCATCTACATGGGGCGCCGGCGACATGCAGGACGATTGGTACGACTTCCTCGACGCGCTCAAGGGTCAGGACCTCAGCGGCAAACTCGTTGCCTTGTTTGGCTGCGGCGACTCGTCGTCGTTCAGCGACACTTTCTGCAGCGCAATGGGCGAAATCCACGAAGGATTGGCCGACACAGGCTGCACATTTATCGGCGCTGTAAGCACCGACGGCTATACCTATGACGACTCGGCTGCCGTGAGCGGCGACAAGTTTGTGGGCCTTGCCCTCGATGAGGTCAACGAGGACGACAAGACAGCTGAGCGCATCGACGCTTGGGTGGCTCAACTGAAAAGCGAAGGTATTGAATAATCATAATCAACAAGAATAACCCCCACACCTCTTAAAACTATGGATTTGGTCAACACGATGCTTTCAAGCGAGTTGCAGGTGTTTCTCAACTACGTTTACGAATACAAGAAAGGCGTGCGCAACATGGTGTTGTGCACCCTCAGCCGCCAATACCTCGCGGCAGCGGTAGCGCGGCTCGAAAGCCAGGGCATCTGCCACTTTGAGCAGAGCGCCGGCGAGCGCAACGTCAACCTGTACTTCGGCAAGCCGGAATGCATCGCTGCTGTGCGCCAATTCATAGTGCGCCCGCTCAATCAGTTGTCGCCAGAGGAGGATTTTATCCTCGGAGCCTTGCTGGGCTACGACATCTGCCTGCAGTGCGAACGGTTCTGCACACGCAAAAAGCGCGTGGAGCGAGCCCAGTGCGCGGGTTAGGGAAAATCTAACGAAGTGTCTTTTCTTGCAGAGGTTGTCAATAATTTTCATTGTTTGACAACCTCTGCCGTTATTTTTTGGCGGTTTTGGTTTCCCCTTACAGATAATCTTTTGATAGTATTCTGATTGCTTGCATAAAAATAGTTATATTTGCCATAGGAAGAATTGAGTTAGCAGCTTCTGCCAAGATAGGAATTTCGGCTTTATCTCTTCCTCCTTTCTTATTCTTTTCAATAATTATTTAGGACTGCATTGGAAGAAAACAAAATAATACTTTATCAGGACGATAACGAGATAACCCGTATATCCGTGCGTTTTGCCGATGAGGATTTGTGGTTGACACAAAACCAGTTGGCTGAAATATATTGTACTACACAACAAAATATCAGTCAACATGTTGACAATATATATAAAGATGGTGAATTAACCATGGAGGCAACTAACAAGAAATTCTTGTTAGTTCGTCAGGAGGGCAATCGTCAGGTAAAACGTAACATTGACCACTATAATCTTGACATGATTATCGCATTGGGGTATCGTGTACAATCTCAGGTAGCTACACGTTTCCGTCGCTGGGCTACCAAACGACTCCATGAATATATCCAAAAGGGATTCTCAATGGATGACGAGCGTTTGAAGCAGGGAGGAAATCGCTATTTTCGTGAACTTTTGCAACGTATTAGAGATATTCGTAGCAGCGAACGCAACTTTTACCAACAAGTAACGGATATATATGCCACAGCTACAGACTACGACCCCCGTGATCAGATGACTAAAACATTTTTTGCCACCGTTCAAAACAAGCTACATTATGCTGTCCATGAAAATACGGCTGCTGAAATCATATACAATCGTGTAGATAATGGAACGCCTTTTGTTGGAATGACTAATTTTAAGGGCAACTATGTAACCAAAGACGATGTGAAAATAGCCAAAAACTATTTATCTGAAATTGAACTCCAACGTCTGAATTTGCTTGTTTCAGGTTTTTTGGATTTTGCGGAGTTCCAAGCATTGGAAATGAATCCTATGACAATGAAGGATTGGATAGAGGCATTAGATAACCAGATTATTGCCCACAAACGGAAAATCTTGATAGGCAAAGGTAACATTTCGCACAAACAGGCTATAGAAAAAGCAGAAAAAGAGTTTGATATTTATCGCAAACGTGAAATGGATTTGTTGGAAAGCGATTTTGATAAAGAAATAAAAAAATTGAAAGATTAACGAAATCGTAGATATCCTCGGTGCACTGCTGGGCTACAACCTCTGCCGTTATTTTTTGATACCCTTTTTTGGAATAATATTCTAAACGCGGAGGTTGGCTGAACGGGAAGAAACCACGAAATTTGCAGTTGAATTATGAAAGAGACGGCAACAATAACAACGTGGCACGAGGCAGTCGCTGTGCGCGACGCCTTCGTGAGGCTCAACCGACAGTGGATTGAACGGTATTTCAAGATTGAACCGTGCGATGAGAAGATATTTGCCAACCCAGGCAAGATTGTCGACGACGGCGGCGAGATTTTCATCGCTCTCGTGGACGGCGTGGCGGCTGGATGCTGCGCACTGGTGAACCACGGCAATAGCCACTATGAGTTGGCTAAAATGGCGGTAGACCCTAACTTTCAGGGTCATCACATCGGTCTGGCGCTGGGCGAGACGGTGGTGGCTGAAGCGCGCCGCAGAGGCGCCGCAGTACTATCGTTGGAGGCCAACACCGCGTTGGAGGCATCGGTGGGTCTCTACCACCGTCTGGGCTTTGAGGCGGCTGAATGTCCGCATCCTGCCTACGGGCGTTGCAATCTCTATATGGAACTAAAGAAGAATTTGCTATGACACAGTTTTCGGAAGAAGAAATGAAGCGATACAGCCGTCAGTTGTTGCTCGACGGCTTCGGGGTGGAGGGGCAGCAACGCCTCCGCGAGAGTAAGGTATTGATTGTTGGTGCGGGCGGTCTTGGCTCGCCGGTGGCTTACTATCTGGCAGCGGCTGGTGTGGGCAACCTCGCCATTGCCGACGGCGACCGCGTGGATGTGTCAAACCTCCAGCGGCAAATTCTCCACTCGTCGCTCGACATCGGCCGCCCGAAAGTCGACTCTGCGCGTGAGCGGCTCACCAACCTCAATCCGAACATCAAGATAGCCACCTATCAGGAGTTTCTCACCGAAGAGACCGCACCGCAGATATTCAAGGACTACGATTTCATACTTGAATGTAGCGACAACTTCCAAACCAAATACCTTGTCAGCGATGCCTGCGTGGCTGTGGGCAAACCTTTCTCGCTCGGTGGCATCCGTATGCTCGGCGGGCAGACCATGACCCACGTGCCTGGCTCAGCATGCTACCGCTGCCTCTTCCCGCAGGCGCCCGACCCTAAGACCGTGCCCAACAGTTCCACTGTGGGGGTGCTCGGTGCCGCTGTGGGCATTATCGGCAGCATTCAAGCCACGGAAGCCATCAAATACATTGTGGGCATCGGCCAACTCCTCACTGATAGCCTATTGGTGGTTGATTCCTCAACAATGGCGTTCCAGAAATTCGCCCTCAAACGCAACCCCAACTGCCCCCTCTGCAAAGGGAAATAGCGGAACCAACAATGGTGAGCGCGTCCCGTCGGGACGCAACAGATAAAACCCCATGGCTTCAGCCTGGGGAAAGCCAGATACATAGCCACTTGCGCCCTGTAAGCGGCGCTACAGGTGTGTAGTTGCTTGGAAATGGTGCAGTGGCGTACTTACAGCACGCAAATACTTGATAGTCAGGCTGGCCCCAGGCTGAAGTCATGGGGTTTTGGAACATTTCGCCTCTTCGAGGCTCTCTAATTCGCTCCACGCTTTTCTACTGAGCCAGTCCCGCAGACACAATCGATATATGCACAAAAAAAAGAGTTTCCGAATGGAAACTCTTTATGGATTTTTTGAGCGGAAGACGAGGCTCAAACTCGCGACCCTCAGCTTGGAAGGCTGATGCTCTATCAACTGAGCTACTTCCGCATTGTGTGGGCGAAGATGGATTCGAACCACCGAAGGTATAAACCAGCAGATTTACAGTCTGCCCCATTTGGCCACTCTGGTATTCGCCCTTGCGTTAAACGCGGTGCAAAGATAAGCCAAAGATTTTTTATTACCAAATTTTTGTCGAAATTTTTTGATAAAGGTTTTTTCGACCCATTTTTGTGGCTCTATTCAGGGGTAGAGTGCTGGGGTTTGTCCGAAATCAGAAGCCGCTGTTGGCCCAGTTTTCGCGGTCGAGGTTGCGGTAGCCAATGGCTTCTTGGATGTGGTGGGTGAGCACTCGCTCGCTGCTTTCGAGGTCGGCGATGGTGCGCGCCACGCGGAGGATGCGGTCGTAGGCGCGTGCCGACATGTTGAGGCGTGTCATGGCGCTCTTGAGGCGCTCTAATCCTTCGGCGTCGGGCTGTGCATACTCGTGCAGCAGACGTGTGTTCATCTGTGCGTTGCAGTGCACACCGCTGATGCCTTCGTAGCGGCGCGTTTGGATGTCGCGGGCGCGAATCACCCGTTCGCGGATGGTGGCGCTGCTCTCGGCGGGCGCCGTCGACGAGATGTCGTCAAACGCCACAGGGGCTACCTCCACCTGCAGGTCGATGCGGTCGAGTAGCGGTCCGGAGATGCGGTTGAGATAGTGCTGCACGGCTCCCGGCGGACAGATGCACTTCTTGGTGGGATGGTTGTAGTAGCCGCACGGGCAGGGATTCATCGATGCCACGAGCATAATGCCAGCTGGATAGTCGACGGTGTATTTTGCGCGGGCAATGGTTATATGCCGGTCCTCGAGCGGTTGACGCATAACCTCAAGCACCTGACGGCTAAACTCGGGGAACTCGTCGAGAAAGAGGATGCCGTTGTGGGCAAGGCTGATTTCGCCGGGCGTGGGATAGGAGCCGCCGCCCACGAGCGCCACCGGTGAGATGGTGTGGTGGGGCGAGCGAAACGGCCGTTGGGTCATCAGCATCGACCCTTGCTTGAGTTTGCCTGCCACGGAGTGAATCTTGGTGGTTTCGAGTGCTTCTTGCAACGTGAGTGGCGGCAAAATCGACGGCAATCGCTTAGCCATCATCGACTTTCCCGAGCCGGGCGAGCCGATGAGCAGGATGTTGTGGCCGCCGGCACATGCCACCTCAAAGGCGCGCTTCACGCTCTCTTGCCCCTTGACCTCTGAAAAGTCGAAATCAAAATGGTCCACTTGACTGCGAAACATCTCGCGGGTGTCGACCACCGTGGGCTGAAGGTCGTAGGTGTTGTTGAAGAAGCCTATCACCTCAAGGATATTCTCTGCGCCATACACGTCGAGACGGTTGACCACGGCTGCCTCCATCACGTTGGCCTTAGGCACGATGATGCCCTCCAGACCCTCTTCGCGGGCCTTTATAGCCATCGGCAGCACGCCCTTGATGGGCTGCAGCGAGCCGTCGAGACTCAGTTCGCCCATAAGCATGAAGCGGTGCAGGCGGTCGGCAGTGACTTTCTCGTCGGCGGCAAGTACGGCGATGGCAATGGGGAGGTCGTAGGCAGCGCCTTCCTTCTTCACGTCGGCTGGCGACATGTTGACCACCACCTTGCGGCGCGGAAACTCTATGCCGCACATCTTCACGGCGGAAAGGATGCGCTGGTAACTTTCTTTCACGGCGGTGTCGGGGAGTCCGACAATGCAGAAGCCGAATCCCTGTTCAACCGACACTTCAATCTTCACCGTCAGGGCGTCGATGCCCTGCACTGCTGCTCCGTTGGTCTTCGTAAACATGGCGTTATTTTAGGCGTTTTTTGTCAAGGGCTTTGCGAACGCCGTTGATTTGCGCGCCGCGGTAAATTTGTGTGCCGGTTGAGTCGGCAACGATAAAGAATGGCGACCCTTTGACGTTGAGGTCAACGATGGTCTTGTCCACTGGTCCGCCGATGGCTCTGTAGTGCTGCCACTTGGTGGAGTCGGCGGTTACGGTGCGGCGCCAACTGAGGGTGTCGGTGTCCAGACACACATCGAGCACCTGCACGCGCGAGCCTTTATGCATCGCCCTCAACTCAGCCACATCGCTGCGGCGGTTGTTGTCGTCGCTGCGCCAGAAATAGATCACCGACGCTGGATGGTCGTAGGTGCGCACAAGCACTATCGAGTCTTGGTCGTTGCGCAGTTTCAGCGCGTTTATCTTCTTTGCCGCAAGGTCGCCGCTGTTGAAAAACTGCGAGTAGAGCGACATCAGTTGGTCGGGCTTCGCCGACTTGTCAATCTTCTTGAGCAGCTGCTGTGCCTTGGGGCTGGAAAGGTCGGAATAGTCGCAGGTGAGCAACAGGGTGCTCACCACATTCTTCGGGTTCTTTGCTATGAAGTCGGCAATAGCCTTGTCGGTAGCGTCGTTGCGCGACGCCTTGAAGTCGGCGGCGCGGGATCGCACAAATGCGTTCCACTCTTTGTTGATGTCGGTGCCCTCAATAGCGATGTTGTAGTTGTCGGCAATCGAGCCTTCGAGGGTCACCTTGTCGCCGTTGTCAACAGCCACGTGAGCCACCAGTTTCATCTGCGAATTGTAGAGGTAGACCACCATCAAGCCGTCCGCCTTGCCGTCGACGGTGAATTTTCCGTCGACCGAAGGGACCCACTGTGAGATTACCGTGTCGCCGGAGAGATAGACCGCGCGCAAGTTTTGCGTGCCGGCATCGCTGAGATGGCCTTCAATCTTGAAAGCCCCACCGCCGCATGCCGCACACACGGCTGCCATCAACAGGGCAATGATGAGATATGCTGATTTCTTCATTTTTGCTTTATTGGTTAAGGGTTTGTCCACAAAATTACGTTTTTGCCCCAAATCAGGCAACACTCCCGCCACTAAAAAAAGGCGTACCCGTCGCGGGCACGCCTTAAACACATTATATAAAAAGTCTAAAAATTAGAAACGATAACCTAAGTTAAAGAACATTGCTATGTTGTAGGCCTTCGCACCTTCAGCAAGGTGAAGGAAGCCATAGCGAGTGTCGATGCCAACGAGGAAATGAGAGAACTCATAGCCTGCGCCGATGCCCATACCCATGTCGAAACGTTTCAAGCCATTGTCACCGAATGTTTTAGTGCTTTTTGTCTCTCCAAGTACTGTGAGCTTGTTTTTGCCACCAACACCAACACCGAGGTACGGACCTGCGTTGAACACGAGGTTGCCGCTGCCAAGGCCAAAACGCATTGTTGCCATCAATGGCAATTCGAGATAGAGTTGTGAAGTCTTCACTTCATCGGCTGGCTTGATGCCGATGCCCTCGAAGTTAAGACCAGTTTGGAAGCCGAACTTGCCAGAAACTGGCACGTCAACGCCAACACCTACGCGATATGCGAAACGGGCTGCGCTCGATGGTGAATTGCTACCCATCCATGATGATGTACCAACACCGGCTTTTACGCTTAACGAAATGTCCTCAGCGTTCATTCCAAACACTGCGCTTACAGCAAGAATTGCTGCTAAAAATAGTTTTTTCATAATTTGTCTGTTTTAGTTTGTTTGTGATTGTTATGCAAAATAAACACTTAATCACCGAATTTGTTTTCTCCCCCAAACCAAACGAACAAGCATTACGACCAATTGACCATTTAACGGCTCAGTAGAAAAACTCTAGGGATGGAATAAAAATAGGCTGAAAGCCTTAGTGCTACATAGCCCAGGGCAGCGCCCTGGGTCAGCTGAATTATGCATATAGCGCGCTGTAGGCGCAATACAAATCACCATCGCCCCTGTTGTGTTGCCCTTACAGGGCGCATCATATGACATCCTATCACCCAGGGCGTTGCCCTGGGCTATGTAGAAACAAGGCTTTCAGCCTAGTCATAGTTCAGTAAATAAAAATTGGGGTATCGGTGAAACTATGCCGAGCAATGGTAAATTGTAGGCAGTTCTCGAAACTTATTGCTTAATTCCCCAGAGTTTTTCTATGGAGCTCATTTAACTGCAGCGGACGAAGAATTTGTAAAGTGGCTTGGAATAACTGGAAATGCACGGCGGAGCAATCCGCCGTGCATTTCCAATAGTCTAAATTTCCCCAATTCGTTGTTTTGGATGTGCCATGGTTGTCGGCACTTCGACACCGCAAATATATATAAATTAGTTCTACCCCCCCCCATAAATTGTGAAAAGAGCTTAAATTATGCAAAAAAGCACGCATCCTTTCGGGTGCGCGCTTTGGCTTATTGGGGAGTGGGATTACTTAATCACCACTTTCTGTCCGTTGACGATGTAAACGCCGCGGCTAAGGTTCTTGAGTGTCTTCAAGTCCTTGCCGTAGAGTCGTCCGTCAGGGCCGTAGACGGTGAACGAGTGTACGCCGTCGCCTGCCTCGAGTTGCTCAACAGAACCTGGGATGTAGTCAACGTAGGCCGGTGCCGATTCGCCGTTGTCGTAGACGGCTGTGATGCCGTAGAGGGCTGCTGTAGAGCCGTTGTTGTCGGCGTCGGTGTACGACGTAGCGTCGGAGCCTACAGTTGCGATGAGCGAGCCGTCGCGGTAGATGTTGAAATTAACAAGGTTCTTGCTTCCTACGGTGTAGGTCACATCGTCGATGCCGAGGATATATCCACCTTCCGACGAAGTCTGACGGATGGCGAAATACTTGGCGCCTGCTGGCACGTCGAACGAAACTTCCTGCCATTCACCAGTGGTGAGCGTCTTGGTGTCGACGAGCACGAAGTTGTCGGTTGCTGTGCCGTCGAGTGAGTAGTAGAGTTCCATTGTCTCAGCGTAGTCAGAGCCGCAGTTGTTGGCAAACAGAGTGATTGTCTGCGCATCGCCTGAGAGAGCCGGGCTGATGAGCCAGTTGTCGCCGTCCACCCAATCGCCGTACTCGTTGCTGCCGAAGATGGCTGCTGCATACTTGTTGCCAGAGTGCGGAGTCATGTCTGGGTTAGCCTCGAGGATGTCGTCGAAGATGGCAACTGGTTCAAACACTTCAAATGCAAATTTCTCGCCTTGGTGGCCATAGGTGTAGTTGCTGAACATTGAGCCAGTGTAGCCCTTGTCGCCATCGTAGCCAGTCCATTCGCCGAATGAGTCGACAGCCCAAGTGTCGTAACCTTCGAAGTCGTCAGTTACTTGGTGAGCACTTGTGTCGGGAGCCAGCCAGTTGAGTTTGATGCCAGATTCAGTAACGTCGCAGCCGGCCTCTTTAGGTGCATCCAAGCCAGAGTTGACGAGGCCCATAGTTGTAGAAGCCTGGTTGTTGTCTGCGTTCTCGTCGGCAGTGTAAACCACCTCAGCGGTGAGTTTTACTGATGATTCCTGTGTAGCAACGCTGGTTGCGTAGGTGAAGTCAACGGCAGTGGTGCCCATAGGCTGGAGTTGGTCGTTGACAGTCTTCTCATCAACCACCTTGTCGTCGGCAAGCAAGCGAACGGTGTAGCCAGAAGCGGCATTGTCGCCAACATTCTTGACAGCAACACTTACAGCAGCCTTTTCGCCCTTCTTCACGCTTTGTGGAGCGCTGACCGAAGTGACGGCGAGGTCGTTTGCAAGCACGGTGCGTACATCAACGTCGTCCATATAGATGATGCCGTTGCCGCTGGCAATGAAGCGCACGAGGAAGTTGTTCTCGTTGGCGTAGGCAGCCAATGGCACTTCGTAGGTTGTCCAGCCGAGCAATGCGTCGTCTTCAACGGCAGTAGCGTCGACAGGAATAGTCTTCACAGTTTCGCTTGTGAGGTCGGCTTTCTGCACCTGAACTTCAACGTTGCAGTTAGCGCCGGCAGCGGCGTTGAGGGCGAAGAAGAGTTTCAGGTTGTTTGCGCCGTTAGGAGCAATCTTGCCAGTTGCAAGGTTGGATGCGTCGCCGTTGTTGCAATTGGCAAATGCCACGCCCGCAGTTCCGCCGTCGGGCGATGGGAAGTCGGACAGCATGTTCCACCAAGTTGAGCCTTGGTTCTTCACAATCCAGTAGGTCGATACGCCGCCATTGTCGAATGTTTCCTTGAATGGCAGGCTGTAGGCCTCACCAACGATGAAGTCGCTTGCGAGGTTGTCATATTCGCCGTAGCCCTTGTCGTTTTTCGGAATGACGTAGCAAGGGAAGATGGCCTGGTCGCCCGAGTTAGGGTCGATATTGACGGTGCATGTAGTCTGGCCGGTTACGGTGCCGTACTGATCGCCAAACTCGTAGCCGAAGAAATCATCGTAGTAAATCGACGAGTAGAGTTCGTAGGTAATCTTCGACGGGTCAACATATCCGCCGTTCTTGCCTGTGGCTACTGCGTCCCACGAAACCTTGATGGTAGAGCCGTCGACTGTAGCCTTGATGCTTGCGCCGTCGATGGCACCTGGTTCGTCAACACCTACAAAGTCTGACGCTTCTTCAGAATCGAGACCTTTGCCGTTGTCATTGTAGCATACCACCTTGTAGGTGTAGATGCCGTCTTCGGTAACGGTGTCTTCGTAGTAGAGCTGTGTGCCTGGCATGATGCCGGCTGCGCAAGTCTTGCAGAGTTCGCCGTTGCGGTAGAACTCAACCTTCTTCAATGATGAGAGCACATCGCCACCCACTGTTGTTTCCGGTAGTTTGCACGACACTGTTGCCTTGAGGGCGCCCTTGTTGTCAGCGTCTACGGTAACTTCGCTGGCAGCCGCTGGTGCGGTGAGTTCTGAGCCGGCGCTCATGTGCACTTCGCGGAGCAGGAGGTTGAACTTGTCTGGGTCACTGATGGCGTGGAATGCGATTTTCACGTCGGCGTCCGCAGGAGCGAGGTAGTTGTAGGTATAGGTGGTTTGCTTGGTGATTTCCGTAGGATCAAGCACTACAGTGGTGTAGGTTGTCGGGTCGGCACCAACGCCGATCTTCACCTCCATGCGCTCGTAGTAGCGCTCGTCGTTTTCAATCATCGGAGAAGCGACGAAGCGGATGGCGTACATCTTGTTGGCTTCAACCTTTAGCGGAGGAGTAATCAACCAGTCGTCCGACTGCGAGTCGAATGTGTAGGCGCACGAAGCACATTGTTGCTCCCAGTGGTATTCCCACGTTGTGCCGTCTTGGTTGCCGTCGATGATTGTCATATAGTCGAGCGATGAATTGTCGGCAAACGTGTTGTCGTAAGGCAATGTGATTGCCGGACCCACGATGACTGTTTTACTCGACACTTCCGTGCCCACCATGTCGCCGTTCACGGCAGCGATGTTGTAGTAGTAGATGGTGAGTTGGTCAGGCGTAAGTGTTTCGGAGAATGTCGTGCCCTCCTGTGCTTCTGCCACAACCACTTCGTCAGGGTAGCGGGTGATGCGATATTTGAGGTCGCCGATGTAGCCGTCGTTCACGCCGTAGGTAGGTGCGTCCCAAGTGAGGGTCACCTTGCCGTTGCTGTCGGCGGTGAGGCTAACGTTTTCAACCCAGTTAGGCTCATCGTAGCCCACATATTTCTCTTGGGAGAAGTCTGGGCTCTTGCCCTCGGTGTTCGACGTGCTTACCACGAATGTGTGCGTGCCGTTGCCCGAAACAGTCACTTCTTTCGACACTGCAGCGCCGGCTTCACAAGTGCTAGTTGCGAGAGTCTCGCCGTCGCAGGTGATTGTGTAGTTGAGTGTGCCTGAGAGAGCGCCGCCGGCATAGGTGGTCGACGGTGCGGTGAAGTTAACCGTACCAGTCAGCGAAGCGTCGACAAAGTTGAAGTCAACATTGTCGATGGCTGCCGGTGCGCCGTCCTCAGCGATTGGCTTGGGAATGCTCAATCCACACACAATCTCGTTGTCCTCGAAGGTGCCTACGAGCGTTGCCGCTGCGGTGTTGAGGTCCACTGTGTATAGGCGGGAGATGCCGTCGGATGGAATTGCCGCCCAATAGAACACATTTTTCTTCTGGTCGATTTCACCGCTCTGCACATAGGCGCCACCCTCGGAGTCCACCAGTTCGATGCCCGTAGAGCCTACGAGTGTTTCTTCTGCGGTCTCGGCGTTGATGCGGTAGAGGTCGCCCGTTGAGGCGATACCATAGATGGTGTTGTCGCTGGTGATACCCATCGCAAGGTACCAGTTGCTGAGCGTACCGATGGTGGTGTGGGTAAAGTTGGCGTAGTCGGCGATACCCAACTCATAGCCGTTGCCAGTGCTGTTGTAGAACTCGCCATAGACGGTGCCATCGCTTGCCACTGCCACTTCGGTGGCAACCAGTGAGATGTTGTCATATAGAGAGTGGTCGTCGATGACCCATCCTGTTTCTGCTTCAAAACTCATGTACGACACGTTGACCGAGCCGTCGCCGCTCTGCGTCCAACGTACAGTGTGGTAAACGTCGCCTACCAGTGCGCCGCCACCATTAGCCACGCACCAGTCGTTGCGCCATTTCACCGACGGCGAAACGGGGTCGGTGGCGTTGAACGTGTAAAGGCCGTAGAGGTCTTCATCGTCCCATGCCTGTGAGTAGATTACGTTGCCGTAGAGTTCGCGGCCGGCAACAGAGGTGAGTAGTGATTTCTTGTGGGAAGCCTGTTTCTTCGCTTTTTGCTGCGTCTTGCCTTTCTTCACGGCTGTGGTGGCAGCATTGCTCTTCACTTCAACAAACTGGCCTTCCTTGGCCTTCTCGGCGCGCTTGTACTTCCAATGGCACAGCGCTGGATAGTTTTGGGCAAATTTCTTGTCCATTGACAAGCGTGAAGTAGGCTTCTGCTTCTGCTTCACTGTGCTCTTGTCGGCTTGGGTGCGTGGTCCGTAGGTCTGCGACACTGCCGTAACCGGTGTCAACAGGGCCAACGCCGCTGCGCACGACAAGGCAATTTTCAATGACTTTTTCATATCCGTTAATTATAGTGTTTGGTTGTTCAATCTCTATGTTAGGAAACCTCGTCTTCTTTGGGGTTCTATCCGCATAACAGAACCATAAAATTCCGCTTAGTAAGAACCATTAACTTAACAACCCTCAAAAGTATAAAATTATTTATAAACCAGCAACGATTCCGAGGATTTATTAACTGAAGAGGGCTTACTTTCTAAATTCTTTTGAAAACAGCCCTTTGCCAGCGGGAGAGAGTTCTGTTGTTGAGGCGTGTTGATACGCTGTTTATGCGAGGGAGAGAGTCCCTTTATTGAGGCAAGTTGATGCGCTGTTTATGCGGGGGAGTGAGCCCCTTTGTTGAGGCGAGTTGATGCGCTGTTTATGCGAGGGAGTGAGCCCCGTCGGGGCTCCGTGTTGATAACCCCAGGCTTCAGCCTGGGGTGGCTGATAATCAGCATCTTGCGCCCCGTAGGCGGCGCTACATGGGTGTGTGAGCAATGTCGGCGTTTGTGCTGTTGCGAAAAATGTGATAACTTTGCACTTTCAACAGTTGAAACACAAAGAAAATTAAGGATATGGATAAAATTGTAAAGGGAAAGTTTGTGGAGATGGCCTACGATCTCTACGAGGTTGGCGACGACGGCAAGGAGGAACTCATGCTGTCGATGACCCGCGAAAAGCCTGAACGTTTCGTCTTCGGCGACGAGGAAACCATGCTTCCTGCCATCTGCCATGCTATCAACGGCAAACAGGTGGGCGAGGGCTTCGACTTCAAGGTCACTCCAGAGGATGGCTTCGGCGACTATCAGGACGGTTTGGTGAAGAAGTTGCCGCGCAAAATGTTTGAGATGGACGGCGAGTTCGACTCGAAGCACGTATATATCGGCGCTGCCATCACTATGATGACTGCTGAGGGGCGTCCAGCTCCAGGCATGGTGCTCGACATCAACGATGAGGAGGTTACGGTCGACTTCAACCACCCGATGGCTGGCATGACCATGCACTTCAAGGGCGAGATCATCACTGTGCGCGATGCCACAGAGGCTGAACTCCACCCACAGTGCGGCGGCTGCGGCGGCAATTGTGGCGACGGCGGTTGCAGCGATGGTTGCGGCGGCTGTGGAGGTTGCCATTAATCGGGCCAACACAAAGATATTCGGGGCTGTGTCACCATCGACGCAGCCCTTTTTCGCTTTCCTTATCCCGAATTCGCATTAAAAAGCAAATCCTCGAACTGCGAAGCCCGAGGATTGCGTTTATCTCTAAGTCGTCAATGTTTTTTAGATGTCACTAATGTTTAAATATTCAAAGTTAATAAACCTAAGGCTAGTGCTGTTGCTAAAGAAAGAAATGTCCCAGTCAATACGTACTCAGACTTTTCTCTGCCAGATGACGCTTCATTAAACCGAAGAATGGACTTCGCCGCAATAAGGAAGCCAATAGCCTCATATTGAGACATAACAACAAATATCAACATGAGTCCACGCTCCAGCCATCCAATAAGTTCTCCTGAATGGAAATTTCCGTTGTCATCATTATCAGTCGGGCTAATAGTTACTTTACATGCTCCAAGAATAAGCAATATCAAAATGTTTGCAGGTTTTAAGGCTAACAACAGGGCTACCATAATCTTCGCACGCAGCGGATGACAAACTGCAAACTCTTGAAACAATCCGATTTGATGCCAATCATTATTTACTGTTAGCCAGATATTGGTTAAAACTACTATGACAGCGATGTGAAGAATTTGATCGACAACAAATATCCATAAATCATACCTTTTATTATCACCATCAACCAATATGGAACGATTTGTTTTATCTACATTGAAGATATTACATTTTAGTTGCACATACGACTTAAACCAGTCAATCGAAAAATGTAGAACCATTATCGAAAAGGCAAGCCACCATCCCTTTAAATCCCATATTGCAATCCATGAGAGTATTCCAA
>CAVEIP010000056.1:0-2301 GCA_963615935.1 [Ruminococcus] lactaris
CTCTCCCATCGTGCAGGGCTGCCGATGGTACGCAGCAAATTAATGTAGAGCAGCGTCACCTGACCGCAATCACCATAACCGCGGTTCAGCACATATTCAGCCAGATTCGGAATTGTACTGTACTCTCTTGCGCCAGCCCAAGGGAAATACGCATCAATCCAGTTATAAATCAAAGATGCTTGCTTGACAGGATTAGTCTCGCTGCCAACAATCTGCAACGCTAACGACTTCATATCGTCATTAAGCAAAATTTGCGGAGCATCCTGTGCCGTGTATTTTTGATATATTTCCGAGGATTTGTCGTAAGGCAATAGATTTCTCAGCAAGTAGTCTTGATTATAATATTTCGCATATACATCATAAGAATATACAATTTCGAAATGAGCCGACTGACCCTTCTTTGCTTTGCGCTCCATATAGACCGTGTTGTGCTTTTCGCTATCGGAGAATTTCACCTTGTCGCTCGAAGAAAGCAGCGTTACATTCTTCTGTCTGTCGGAAACTACAGGATACGGCATCCATACACGGATTTTCTTTCCCGCAGGTACAGAATCCGCATCAACATCGATTGTGTACTTTATCGTAAAGCGATGGCCACCATCAAGCCCCGTTTCTTTCGAGATGCCATCAATCAGCGCAGATAGGAATTTCGCACGCTTCAAAGCACTCATATTGGCTTCTATCTTACGGTTTGTCGATAACTCAGGCACCAGTCTGTCAAGGTTTGAGATTGCCTTGCGGTACATCATTTTCTGTCCGTCGATGGTCTTCGTTTCGATAAAATTACGCGCTTCCCAATCCTTAATATTCTCAACGGTTACATGCGGAAAACGCTCTTGAATCTTACCTATTCCTTCATCGTAAGAATAGCGAAAATCCGCCTTGATACGGCTCATAATCGCCCGCAATGAATCAGCCTCAACAGCAGTCAGTCTGCTGTCCTTTGCCGATATCATTTCTTCCACCTTTTGGAACTCACCATCGTTGACAAGCGATGTTATTTCTTGCGGCACTGCGCTGAAGCCCATGCCAAAAGTCAAGCAAGCCGCGCCTAATAGAAGCATTCTCTTTTTCATAGAACAATATTTTTTCATTTTGCTCAAAGGTACAAAAACTTATGCGTAAATTCATTTATCTTTCTTTTTATTTGGAAAAAATTCCGTATTTCCCCTTTCTTTAGTAATTTTGCGTTACGACTAAACCAATAATAAAATACAAATACGTAATTATGGCAAATCCAGAATTTAAGTATCGTCCAATGTTCCAATTAGGGAAAGACGACACCGAGTACTATTTGCTTACAAAAGACTATGTGTCGGTAGGCGAATTCGAAGGTCATCAGATATTGAAAGTTGAGAAGGAAGGCCTTACAGCAATGGCCAATGCCGCATTCCACGACGTTTCGTTTATGCTGCGCAGAACCCACAACCAGCAGGTTGCCAAAATTCTCAGCGACCCAGAAGCAAGCGAGAACGACAAATATGTAGCCCTCACCTTCCTCCGCAACGCCGACGTTGCCACAAAGGGAGTGTTGCCACTCTGCCAAGACACTGGTACAGCCATCATCCACGGAGAGAAAGGCCAGCAAGTGTGGACAGGCTACTGCGATGAGGAAGCCCTCTCGCTTGGCGTCTACAAGACTTACACCGAAAACAACCTCCGCTATTCGCAGAATGCACCATTGTCGATGTATGAAGAAGTGAATACAAAATGCAACCTTCCTGCTCAAATCGACATTGAAGCAACTGAGGGCATGGAGTATAAATTCCTCTGCGTAACCAAAGGCGGTGGCTCTGCCAACAAGACATACCTCTACCAAGAGACTAAAGCCATCTTGAACCCAGAGACACTCGTTCCTTTCTTGGTGGCTAAAATGAAGACTTTAGGCACCGCTGCTTGTCCTCCTTACCACATCGCATTTGTAATCGGTGGCACATCTGCAGAAAAGAACCTTCTCACAGTGAAGTTGGCTTCAACCCACTACTACGATGAGTTGCCAACCACAGGTGATGAGACTGGCCGCGCTTTCCGCGACGTTGAATTGGAAAAGAAAGTGCTTGAAGAGGCACACAACATCGGCCTCGGCGCACAATTCGGTGGCAAATACTATGCTCACGACGTGAGAATCGTGCGTTTGCCTCGCCACGGAGCATCTTGCCCAGTCGGCCTTGGTGTTTCTTGCTCTGCCGACCGCAACGTTAAATGTAAGATTAACAAAGACGGTATTTGGATTGAGAAACTCGACAGCAACCCAGGCGAATTGATTCCAGAAGAACTTCGTCAGGCTGGTGAAGGCGACGT
>CAVEIP010000056.1:2311-8207 GCA_963615935.1 [Ruminococcus] lactaris
GATGCCAGAAATCCTCAAAGAACTGACAAAATACCCAGTATCTACCCGCTTGTCGCTCAACGGCACAATCATTGTGGCTCGCGACATTGCTCACGCAAAACTTAAAGAGCGTCTTGACAAGGGCGAAGAATTGCCTGACTACATTAAGAACCACCCTGTTTACTACGCAGGTCCTGCAAAAACTCCAGAAGGTATGGGTTGCGGCTCGATGGGTCCGACAACCGCAGGTCGTATGGACCCTTACGTAGACCTCTTCCAAAGCCACGGCGGCAGCATGGTTATGCTTGCAAAGGGCAACCGCTCGCAGCAGGTAACCGACGCATGCCAGGCTCACGGTGGTTTCTACTTGGGTAGCATCGGTGGTGCAGCAGCCATCTTGGCTCAAAACAACATCAAGAGCATTGAGTGCGTAGAATATCCAGAACTCGGCATGGAGGCAGTATGGAAAATCCGCGTTGAAGACTTCCCTGCATTTATCCTCGTCGACGACAAGGGCAATGATTTCTTCAAGCAAATCAAGCCTCGCTGCACAAACTGCAAACTCTAAAGCAATCGCTTAGACAAGCAACATACGAAAATATCCGCAATGCCTACAACATGGTGTTGCGGATATTTTTTTACCATCTATCTAGAAATTATTACTTTTGCAATAGCAGAACATACGTTTAGTTATGAGACAGATAATAAAACATTTCACAGACGATGACTTATACAAGTTCTCGATGTGTTGTGCCGTTATAGATAATTTTCCAAGAGCACAAGTAAAATACTCATTTGTCGACCGCGACAATACGGTATATCCCGATGGTTTCGCCAAGCAACTCCAGGAGCAGGTTGAGATGCTTGAATCGGTAACGATAACCGACGAGGAAATCCAGTTTATGCAAAAGCAATGCAGATTTCTCCCCAACTGGTTTTTCACATACCTTAAAGGATTCCGGTTCAACCGCAAATGGGCACAGATAGAACAAGACGCTTCCGGGCATCTTCACATTGAGTTTGAAGGCAATTGGGCAGGCACCATTTTCCTCGAAGTCAAGGTTTTGGCCATAATTTCAGAACTGTACTACATAGCAACTGGGCAAGAAAAGAAGTTTGACTATGAACTATGCTACCGCAAATCTATCGACAAGGCTACTCGCCTGCTTGAAGCCGGATGCGTGTTTAGCGATTTTGGCACACGCCGACGCGCCTCATTGGAGGCCGAAGACACCGTTGTAAGAGCGATGAAGGACTGCTACAACAGCAAGCATTGGGAAGGACGGTTTGTTGGAACGAGCAACGTGTACCTCGCAATGAAACACAATTTGACGCCAGTTGGCACCATGGCGCATGAATTCATTTGTGCCATCGGAGGAATGTATGGTCCACAGATGGCAAACCACATAGCGATGAACCTATGGCGCTCCACATTCCGCGGTGCTTTAGGGACATACCTATACGACAGTTACGGATGGGACATTTTCAGCCTCAACTTTTCAGAGGACTTTGCCAACCAATTCAAGGGGCTAAGAGTGGATAGCGGCGACAATTATGAGCAGTTGATGAAAATTGTTGACAAATATAAATCACTTGGCATCGATCCTCGCACCAAACAAGTGATTTTCAGCAACAGCCTCGACACCGACAAAGCCATAGAGATTCAGAAGTTCGCCAAAGACTATTGTCAACCATCGTTTGGCATTGGCACGCATTTCACCAACGATTTCCCAGACTTGCGACCGCTAAACATTGTAATAAAGTTAGTAGCAGCAAAGATAACCGAGCAATGGAGTTTTTACAACGAAACTTGCAAACTAAGCGAGGACGCAGGCAAACATACTGGCAAGCCAGAGGTTATCAAGCGATTCTTGGATGCAATAAATTTCAAGGCTTAACGTCTTTTCACAACATATTGTCTACTTTATAACACCAATCAAATAATAATTAGTAACTTCAACGCCGAAAAAGATTTAATTTTTATAGCAATGAGAAATTTTATTAACGTAAACGATATTGGCGACTTGAAAGCCGCCGTAAAAGAAGCACTGGAAGTTAAAGCAAACCGTTTTGGATTCAAGCATTTAGGCGAGAACAAAACACTCCTTATGATTTTCTTCAACTCCTCTCTTCGCACACGTCTGAGCACCCAAAAGGCGGCTCTGAATCTGGGAATGAACGTCATTGTGCTCGACGTGAACCAAGGCGCTTGGAAACTTGAAACAGAGCGCGGCGTGATTATGGACGGCGACAAGCCAGAACACTTGTTGGAGGCCATCCCTGTGATGGGCTGCTATTGCGATGTAATCGGTGTGCGCTCGTTTGCCCAGTTCAAGAGCAAGGAGGACGACTATTCCGAAAAAATACTCAACCAATTCATCAAATATTCAGGCAAACCAGTGTTCAGCATGGAGGCAGCAACACGCCACCCGTTGCAGAGTTTTGCCGATTTGATCACTATTGAGGAATACAAGAAAAAAGAACGTCCCAAAGTTGTACTCACATGGGCTCCTCACCCAAAAGCACTTCCGCAGGCTGTGCCAAACTCCTTTGCTGAATGGATGCGTGCTGCCGATTATGATTTCGTCATCACCCACCCTCACGGATATGAATTGGCAGAAGAATTTACCGCAGGAGTGCCAATCATCTACGACCAGGATGAAGCCCTGCGCGATGCAGACTTCGTTTATGCAAAGAACTGGTCTGCATTTGCCGACCCCAACTATGGCAAGGTCATCAGCACAGACCGCTCGTGGACAGTTACGACTGAGAAGATGGCACTGACAAACAATGCATATTTCATGCACTGTCTGCCTGTAAGACGCAACATGATTGTAAGCGATGATGTTATCGAAAGTCCGCAATCAATTGTAATTCCAGAGGCTGCCAACCGTGAAATTTCTGCAACAGTCGTTCTGAAACGAATTTTGGAATCATTATAACTCCGCCTATGAAAAGATTCTTATCTGTTTTTGCCTTAACCCTAATTATTGGGGCATTTGCTTCGGCGGGCAACAGAGCCTGGAACGAAGGACCGCTACAATGGTCCGACTTCCAAGGCAATCCTGCTATAAAGGCAACAACATCATATTTTAAAGGATTCCTCAAAATTGAGACCGACATTGACTTTCAGAACAAGTCAAAAACCAAGTTGAACAGTGAAGCAACTTTTGCTACCCATGCCTTGGCATTGATGGACTGCAACGCATCCTACACCGACACGGTAAACCAGTCTAATCAACGCCTGCGCTACCATCAATTACAATTTGACATGCTCGAGATTGTGCGCCGCCGACTTCAAGCAGACTTGAATTCGGGGATGGTGGGCATCGAGGCTGACTCGCGCCTGGCTTACTATCAGAGAGTCTATGAGGAGCAGGTTGCCGACCTTGCTAAAGCCACAATAAACGGCAGCAACGACCAAAAGTTGCAACAGTTTGAATATGCCACACGCAAGCAACTTGATGAATTTATGCTACCGGCAGCACCTGAAGTGAAGCCAGGAAACTGGATTGCAGGATGGTTTGTGGGTACAGGTTGCTTGATTCCGACAGGCGACATTGCGGAGCAATTAAACTATGCATGGCTGTTTAACATTGGTCTCTATGGCGGATACAAGCATTTCATTCTAAAAGCCGACATCTCCTACGGACAGCCAGACATCAAGAATTTTGGCGACTACAAGTTCAACCCATTAGGACAGCCTCTCGACGACGGTTATTACCACAACTCGACCAATAAGTACACAAAGCAACTTAGCGGAAGTGTTTCTATTGGCTATCAGTTTGTCGACACTAAAAGATTTGCCCTTACGCCCCATATTGGCGGCGGCTGGACAAACTATGCATGGTACGGCGCAACATTCCAGAAAGGCAAAGACGAAAGCACCCAAAAGGATGTGTGGAAAATGGTTTCCGACTCGAAGAAAGAGTCATTCCACAACTTTAATTTCATGGCGGGCATCGATTTCGACTGGCGTTTCCACTCAACAGTCAGCGACAAGTCGTCATTTCTCAATGGCCGCCGCGAGCAGTACACGTCGTCAATAAGACTGACGCCCTACGTGATTTGCTACAAGTACAGTGCATTATCGCCAGACTGCAAAGGCGTGCAGGTTGGCATAACGCTAACATATAGCGGCTTTATCCGCGCTCTACGCCTTGAATAACTGCTTGTTGTTCTTCACCTTCTCACGGTGAAGAACAACAAAATAGCAGGACACCACCATCGAGCCTGTAAGAATCCAAGAGATTGGATAGACCAACAGCAAATTCTCAAATCCATGCCAGTTCGGGCAAACTACATACACCCAAATTATACGGAGCAAGCAAGTACCGAAAATCGTGAATAGTGTAGGTGTGAGCGAGCGCCCCATACCACGCAAGCAAGAGCCTGCGATTTCGTAACTGCAGGCAATCGACTGAAATGCAAGTACTGTATGCAACCTGATTGCTCCGAATTTATGCACAACTGCATCCGTTGAGAAAAAGTCAAGGAAAAACTTGTCCTGCATCGAAAACAACAGATTTGCGCCGAGACAAAGCACGACACTCATTCCCATACAAATCCAGAAAATACGGCTCACGCGGTCCAACTTTCCAGCGCCATAGTTCTGCCCTATGAAACTGATTGCAGCGCCATTGAAGGCAACAACGATAAAATAGCAATAGTACTCAAAATTTAATGCAGCAGCCGAGCCAGCAATGGCACTTGCGCCATAAGTGTTGATTGTAGACTGCACAATCACATTCGAAACCGAGAACACCATACCCTGCAATCCGGCGGGCACTCCTATTTTCAAAATTCGCTTCAACTCAGAGCCGTGAATGCGCATATATTTAGTGTCCAATTTCAGCGGACCATCTTCCTTAAACAACAAAACCACGATGCTGATTGCGCTAAACACATTTGCTATGCCCGTTGCAATTGCCACACCTTCAACGCCCATGCCCAGACTAAGCACAAAAAACAAGTTCAAGCCTGTATTAATGATACCTGCCACGACAAGTATGTAAAGCGGTCGGCGTGTGTCGCCCTTGCTTCGCAGTATTGCGGAACCGAAATTGAAAATCAAGAAGAACGGAATTCCCAAGAAATAGATGCGCAGATACAGCACAGCCATATCAAGAACCTCCTCGGGCGTATCAATCAATTCCAATATCGGTCTGGCTATAAACCATCCCAAGACCATAAGAAACAATCCGCTTGCAATGGCCAAGATGCTCACTGTGCCTACCGCACGGCGGATGCCCTCCTCGTTCTCGCCACCAATATGGTTGGATATTATGGCATTTGCGCCTAACGAAATACCGACAAACAAGTTGATAAGCAAACTGATAACCGAAGAATTACTACCCACTGCCGCCAGGGCTTCACTACCGACAAAGCGGCCAACAACAGCCACATCGATGGAGTTGAACAACTGCTGAAGCACACTGCTTGCAGCCAAAGGTAGGCTGAACAGCAAAATCTTCATCAGCAACGGGCCGTGAAGCATATCAACCTGATTTGCCTTATTTGATGTTTTACAGATTGTCATTACAAACGATTTTATGGTGCAAAGTTAATGCAAATATTTCGAACCCATTGAATTTGGCAAGTTGCTTGAGTCTATCGCATATGATTAATTTAGAAATTTGTAATTTTTATGTAACTTTGCGACATGGGTGAAACGCGAAAATATCTGGCTCTAATCAACCCTATTTCGGGAACAAGCAAGAAAGAATTCTTGCCTGAAATCCTGAATAGGCGATTCTCTGGATATGACCTTAAAATCCGTTTTACCCAACGGGCAAACCACGCTTTCGATTTAGCCACACAAGCCGCCAAGGAAGGCTGCTATGCCGTTATAGCCATCGGTGGCGACGGGACGGTAAACGAAGTTGCATCAGCGCTTTGCAACACCTCCACCATTTTG
>CAVEIP010000056.1:8217-14739 GCA_963615935.1 [Ruminococcus] lactaris
CTTCAGGACAACGTCGACACCCTTGACCACTGCACCGCCAACGGGCATCCGTTTTTTTGCACCTGCGGCATCGGCTTCGATGCGCAAGTGAGCGAGAAATTTGCAAAAAGTTCGAAGCGCGGACCAATAAGTTATGTAAAAAGCGCTATCAGCGAATATCTTAAATACCGCTCCCAAAACTACCGCATCGTCACCCCCACAGGCGTAATTACCGAAAGAGCATTCCTGATTGCCTGTGGCAATGCTTCGCAATACGGCAATAATGCCTACATTGCCCCCAATGCCGATATGCACGACGGCCTAATTGACACGACAGTCGTTCTCCCTATCACGCCACTCGACACAGCCGTGCTTGGACTCCTGCTCTTTTCAAAGCACATTGACCAAGACACCAATATCATTTCATTCCGCAGCCCCTCGCTTTCAATCGAGCGCGAGCGCGACGGAATTGTCCACCTCGATGGCGAGCCAGTAATGATGAAAAGCACAGTCGAAATTGTGTGTCATCCACACTCCTTAAACGTGTTTACGACTGCCTCAACAGCAGAGAAACCAAACATTCTGAACACCATTGAAACGTCTTTTTGGAACTTCATCAGCTCCATCAGAGCAGAATTGAATGTCTAATTCTGCAAATTTATATGTTTTGCAACATTTCTCTTTTTTCCTTGATTTTTTTTATTTAAATTCGTGCATAATTTAAAACCATTATATACTAACCAAAAACTCCTATATTTAACGATATGAGTTACCTTAAGTTCGATAAAAACCTGCTTATCAATCTTGACCAATCTTTACCTAAAGAGATTCTTCGGACCAATATGGCAGGGTCTTACCATTGCACCACAGTAATCGGGTGCAATACAAGAAAGCAGCACGGACTATTGGTCATTCCTATAAAGGAATTGAGCAACGACAACTATGTGCTGCTGTCGTCGCTTGATGAAACTGTAATCCAGCATGGAGCGCCATTCAATTTGGGAATTCACCGCTATCGCAACGGGGCCTACAGTCCAAACGGTCACAAATATCTCCGTGAGTTCAATTGCGACACCGTTCCTAAACTGACCTATCGCGTGGGTGGCGTGGTTCTCACCAAAGAGAAGATATTCGTCGCTCACGAAAACCGCATCATGATCCGCTATACGCTGCTGGAAGCCCACTCTCCCACAACGTTGCAGTTTCAGCCATTTCTCGCGTTCCGCAATTCGATGTCGCTTTGCTCTGAAAACAGTAATCTGAACACATCGTTCGAAGAAACTGAAAACGGCGTTTCGTTCTGCCTCTACGAGGGCTATCCTCGCTTGTATCTGCAGTTCAGCCATACTCCAAATTTCGTCTACGACCCACATTGGTACAACGGACTCGAATATGTGAAGGACATGGCACGCGAAGAGCCTTACACAGAGGATTTGTGGGTGCCTGGCTATTTCCAGATTCCAATCAAGAAGGGCGAAAGCATAATCTTCTCAGCCAGCACAGAGCCGGTAAAGCCTCGCGGATTTAAGCAGGCATTTGAAAAAGAAGCCCAGACCCGCACAAGCCGCACAAGTTTCTACAACTGCTTGAAGAACTCAGCCAAGCAGTGCTACTTCCGCGACAACGGCAAAGACTATCTGATTGCCGGATATCCATGGTTTAAGGTAATTGCGCGCGATGAATTCATTGCACTGCCTGGTACCACTTTGGGTATCAACCACAAAGAAGACTTCGAGAAGATAATGGACACTGCAGCGGCTGCCTTGACACGCTACATGGACACTGGCGAATTGGACGACACGATAGAGGACATCGACTTGCCCGACATTCCATTGTGGGCGGCATGGGATATTGTCCAATATTTCAAATACACCAATGCTGCCGAAACAATCAAGAAATACGGCGCGCTTTTGGAGCGCATAATCAACTTTATCCTTGACGGAAAGCAAAAGAACCTATCCATCAACGAGGACGGCTTGCTATCGTCCGACGGCTCAAAGAAGCCTGTCACATGGATGGACTCTGTGAAGCCAAACGGCTTGCCTGAAGTACCGAGAACTGGATTTATCGTTGAGTTCAACGCCCTTTGGTACAATGCTCTGATGTTTGGTGTAACATTGTTCCAGGGCAGCGACACCAAGCCCGAACGGATTGCCGAATGGGAGGCCGTTGCCAACAAACTCAAGCCAGCATTCATCCACACGTTCCTCAACGACTATGGTTATCTCTACGACTACGTAGACGGCAACTATATGGATTTAAGCGTTCGCCCAAGCATGCTTATTGCTGCTGGTTGCGATTTCTCCCCACTCGACAGAGGTCAGAGGAAAAGAGTAATCGACTTTGTTACAAGAGAATTGCTCACACCAAACGGCATTCGCACACTGAGTCCAAAGAGCCTCGGCTACAACCCGTTCTTCGTGGGCAACAAGTTCAAACGCCAGGAGGCACTCTTCAACGGTCCGACACGTCCGTGGCTCACGGGATTCTATGCCGATGCTTATTTAAAGGTGTTCGGGCATAGTGGCGTGGCATTCCTCCGCCGCATGCTCATCGGCTACGAGGACGACATGACCCGCGAATGCATCGGCTCGATTTCCGAACTCTACGATGGCAATCCGCCTTACACAGGCCACGGAGCAATCAGTTTTGCGCCAAGCATCGGAGGAGTGCTACGAGCACTTGCAACCTTAAATAGTTTTGATGTATAACACAATTAAGATTTTCTTTCAAAGATGAAAGCTCTCATGTTTGGGTGGGAATTTCCACCGCATATCCTTGGCGGCCTTGGTACAGCCAGCTACGGACTCACGAAAGGCATGGCAGAAAATGGCAATATGGACATTTCGTTTGTCATCCCCAAGCCGTTCGGAGATGAAGACAAAAGTTTTGCAAGAATAATTGGTGCATCGCAAACGCCTATCGCATGGCGCGAAACGAGTTGGGACTATGTGCAGTCGCGCATCGGGAACGTAATGGACCCGCAACTCTATTTCGACTTGCGCGACCATATCTATGCAGACTTCAACTATATGAATGTAAACGACCTTGGATGCATTGAATTTTCAGGCCGTTATCCCGACAACCTACTCGAAGAAATCAACAACTACTCAATCGTTGCCGGTGTGATTGCACGCACCCTCGATTTCGACATAATCCACTCTCACGACTGGTTGACCTATCCTGCCGGCATCCACGCCAAGCAAGTAACGGGCAAACCTTTGGTAATCCACGTGCATGCCACCGACTTCGACCGCTCGCGAGGCAATGTCAACCCGACTGTGTTTAGCATCGAGCGTGACGGCATGCTCAATGCCGACCACATCATCACCGTCAGCAACCTTACGCGCGACACCGTAATCAACAAATATGGCATCGACCCAGCAAAAGTGACAACCGTGCACAATGCCGTTGAGCCGTTGAGCGACGAACTGAAGAACGTAGAGGAACACAAATCGAAAGAAAAAGTGGTCACGTTCTTAGGGCGCATCACCATGCAGAAAGGTCCAGAATATTTCGTTGAGGCAGCAGCAAAGGTGTTGCAAAAGGTGCACAATGTGCGGTTTGTGATGGCTGGAAGCGGCGACATGATGGAAAAGATGATACGCCTCGCTGCGGAGAAGGACATTTCCGACCGCTTCCATTTCCCTGGCTTCCAAAAAGGCAAGCAGGTGTATGAGATGCTGAAGGCATCGGACGTCTACATCATGCCATCGGTTTCCGAGCCGTTCGGCATATCGCCATTGGAGGCGATGCAGATGGGTGTTCCGTCGATAATCTCAAAACAGTCAGGTTGCGCAGAGATTCTCAACCACGTAATCAAGACCGACTTTTGGGACATTGACGCAATGGCAGATGCTATCTATTCAATCATCTCCTATCCGGCAATGTACAATCAACTCCACGATGAAGGATTGGCCGAAGTTAACGAAATCAAATGGGTTAAAGCCGGCAAAAAGGTCATCGATATTTACAATAAATTGTTAAACCATTAAACCACATAAAATCATGAGTGCCGTTTGTTTGTATTTCAAAATACACCAACCATTTAGACTCAAACGTTATCGCTTCTTTGACATTGGTAACGACCATTACTACTACGACGATTTCTCGAACGATGAAATCATAACACGAATTGCCCAACGCTCCTACCTTCCTGCCAACGAGTTGTTATTGCAGATGATCAACGACTCTGACAAGAAGTTTAAATGTGCCTTCTCGATATCAGGCACTGCCCTCGAGCAATTACAGCAGTTTGTACCTGAGTTTCTCGACTCGATGAAGAAACTTGTCGACACAGGTTGCGTGGAGTTTCTTTCGGAGACCTACGACCATTCTCTCGCATCGCTCGCGGATGAAGACGAATTCAAAAGACAGGTTGAGCAGCACGACAAACTCATCTATGAGTTGTTTGGGCAAAAGCCAAAAGTGTTCTGCAACACCGAGTTTATCTACAACGATGAGATTGCGTCGGTAATCAATTCGATGGGCTTCAAAGCCACTTTCACCGAAGGTGCGCGCCACATTCTTGGCTGGAAATCGCCTAACTACGTTTACTCATCGGCTGGTGCGCCAAAGATGAAGTTGCTCATGCGCAACTCAAAATTGTCGGACGACATTGCAAAGCGTTTTGCCGACTCTTCGTGGTTTGAATATCCACTGACCGCCGACAAATACATGTCGTGGATTGCCGATAGTCCAAAAGAGGAGCAAGTAACCAATATTTTCCTCAACTACGAAACGCTCGGAGAGAATTTGCCAAGAGAAACTGGCATCTTTGATTTCTTCAAGGCATTGCCTCGATTTGCAAATGAGAAAGGTGTTGAGTTCTGGACTCCGTCGGAGGCAGTGTCAAAATTAAAACCTGTCGACACGATTTCCGTTACCCACCCCATCTCGGGTGCAGACGAAGCCCGCGACACCAGCGCTTGGCTCGGCAACCAGTTGCAGAATGAAGCATTCAAGAAGTTGTATTCAGTTGCGGAACGCGTCAATCTATGCTCCGACCGCCGATTGAAACAGGACTGGAACTACCTGCAGTCGTCTGACCACTTCTTCTATATGAGCACAAAGCACTTCAGCGATGGCGCCGTTCACGCAATGTTCAGCCCGTACGAATCTCCGTATCAGGCATTCACCAACTATATGAACGTTTTGTCGGACTTCATTGTCCGCGTTGAAGAGCAGTACCCGTTGACCATCGAAAACGAGGAACTCAATGCACTTCTCACCACCATAAAGAATCAAGAGAGCGAGATTGCCCAACTCAACAAAGAGTTGCGTGCGCTCAAAGACGCTCAGACCGATGCTCAAGCAGGCGATGAGAAGAAGGCTGCAAAGCCCGCAAAGAAAGCCCCAGCAAAAAAGGCAACGACCAAGAAAACAAAGAAATCGGAAACTAAAGAATAGATTTCCACAAATCACCAAATCCCCCCGTAGGCAAGCGAAACCGCTTCCCTACGGGGGAATTTTTCTCTTGGATTTTATGGCTGAGTAGAAAAACTCGGAGGATTTAATCGATACCCACATTTTATATACTAAGCCTAATTCGTTTTCGATGGCGTTCAGTGTGGCGTTGTCTCGGCAAGGTTGTGCGGTCCGACGTAGCGCAGTATTGCTAACCACGGGGTTCATCGGCTCAGTAGGAAACACTGGGGAATTAAGAATAAAATAGGCTTAAAGCCCTGTAACAGCTCGATAGATAAAATTGAGGTATCGATGAAATTCCCCAGTCTTGTTCTACTGAACTAAAAAAAGCCGCTTCCGGGTTGGGAGCGGCTTCTTTTGTGGATGTTAAATTATGATTACTCAGGGAGCATCAACAGTTCAAATCTGTTGCCTGATTTAATCAATGCGTCTACGAAGTTTTCAACCTCGCCGACAGTCAAGTTCTCAACCGTTGCCTTATAGTCTGTGTACATATCAACGCCATCAACTACATAAGACTTGAGAGTGTTCACCCAATATTCGTTTTCGTGGGTGTTTTCGTCGAAAGTCTTCAGCATGTATTCCTGCATCTTCTTCAACTCTGCAGTTGGAATGTCCTTAGCCAATGTTTCGAAACTGTTGATTGTCATCTTCTCGCTTGTCTTGTATTTGTCAGGATTCAAGCCGAAGACGGTCTGCACTATAGCAATATCCTTGTATGTGCGGTTAACAGTACCTATGGCGAATGGGCTATAGGCAGCGCCCTCATCTTCACGGATGCTGTTAAGCAACTCGTTTGACATCAACTGGCCTGTTACACTGCTAAGCACTTTGTTTTTCAATGTCATTGGCACATCCAAGTTCCAAATCATGGCAATCATAGCCAACTTGCTCTCGCTATTGCAAACAAACTGGTTGCGGACAGTGCCTTTCACATATTCGCGGCCATCGTTTACTGCAGTCTCAAACTTCTTGTTGGATGGCAATGAAGCGATGTATTTGCATACGTACTGACGCACTTACTTCTCGTCGAAATTACCGACAATAAAGAATGTGAAGTCGGCAGCATTTGCAAAACGCTCCTTGTAGATTTGCAGCGCGCGCTGATAGTCTACC
>CAVEIP010000057.1:0-14654 GCA_963615935.1 [Ruminococcus] lactaris
GGAAAAACAAAACAAGCTTGCTTGAATTTGTTTTCCCGAGGCGCAGCCTATCTTATCCAAAGTAGTGCAAGCCGAGCGGAAAAACAAAACAAGCTTGCTTGAATTTGTTTTCCCGAGGCGCAGCCTATCTTAAGGGAAGACTATGGCCCAGTAGAGAAAGCCTAGGGGGTTAGAAGATCTCGGAGCGAATGAGTGAGCCTCGAAGAGGCGAAATATTCCAAAACCCCATGGCTTCAGCCTGGGGCAGGGC
The DNA here is from genome assembly GCA_963615935.1 of [Ruminococcus] lactaris. GTDB lineage: Bacteria > Bacteroidota > Bacteroidia > Bacteroidales > Muribaculaceae > Limisoma. The sequence goes on from CAVEIP010000057.1 coordinate 251, forward strand.
TGTCCGCCAAGTATTTGCGTGCTGTAAGTACGCCACCGCGCCATTTCATGGCAGCCCCACCACTGTAGCGCCGCTTACAGGGCGCAAGTTGTTGTGTGTCAGTCTTCCCCAGGCTGAAGCCAGGGGCTTTCAATATGGCGCCCCCGACGGGGCGCTTTGGCCAAGTAGCGTGCTGGTATGAGAGTCTTTTCTACTGAGCCATATTTGTTGCGAGATGACAAAGTTTTTGTTGTAAAAAAATCCGCCTCGGCGGTGATGCTGAGGCGGATAGATGAAGATGGCCGCTGGCGGCCGTTATTTCTTGCCCATATAGATGGTGCACACGCCGAATGTCATTGCGTGGTAGGTGCATTCCGTAAATCCTGCGCGGCGCATTATCTCGAGCATGTCGTTGCCTTGCGGCACGGCGGCGATGCTCTCAGGCAGATAACTATAGGCGCGGGCATCCTTTGAGATGCTGCGGCCAAGCAATGGGATGAGACGGGTGGTGTAGAACTTGTAAAGGCTGAAAATGAAAGGGTTGCGCGGTGTGGAAAGCTCGATTACGCATAGCGAGCCTCCCGAGCGGAGCACGCGGTGCATCTCCTTGTAGCCTTGCTCCAGATGCTCGAAGTTGCGCACCCCGTAGGCCACCGTAACGGCGTCAAACTCGCTGTCGGCGAAGTTGAGCGCGAGACAGTCGCCTTTGGCAAACTCGATAACGTTTCCCAATCCGGCGCGCTGAGCCTTCTGCTGCGCCAGCGAGAGCATGTTTTCCGAAAGGTCGATGCCCACAATCCGCTGCGGACGCAGTTTGCGGCATAGCAGCATGGCGAAGTCGCCGGTGCCCGTAGCCACGTCGAGCAGAGCCTTCACTCCACGGCGCTGGAGCATCTTCACGGCTTTGCGGCGCCACAACTTGTCGATGCCGAAAGTCATGGCACGGTTCATAAAGTCGTAGACTGGTGCAATGGAGTCAAACATTTCCCTCACTTGCTCAGTCTTGCTCTCCTTCTTTCCGTAGGGTGTGATTCTTTCTGCCTTATAGTCCATCTCTATGGTGATTTTTGCTTGAATGTTATTTCTTCAACGAGTTGAGGTAGTCGGTCACGTTCTTCTCGATGCGCGAAGCGATGTCGGCGTGCTCCTCCTTTTGGAACTTCAAGCCTGTGATGTGCTCGTAGAGTTCGATGTAGCGGTCGGAAACCGATTGGCAATACTCGTCGGTCATTTCTGGCATGGTCTGTCCAGCCTTACCCATAAAGTTGTGCTCGATGAGCCATTGGCGCACAAACTCCTTCGACAGTTGGCGCTGAGCCTCGCCTTTGGCGAAACGCTCCTCATAGCCGTCGGCGTAGAAATAGCGTGAAGAGTCGGGTGTGTGAATCTCGTCGATGAGGTAAACCTTTCCGTCGCGCTTGCCAAACTCGTATTTAGTGTCGACAAGGATAAGACCCTTCTTGGCTGCCATCTCCGAGCCGCGGGCAAACAATGCGCGAGTGTAGCGCTCCATCACCTCGTAGTCCTCCTTCGAAACGATGCCCTGCGCAATGATTTCCTCGCGCGAAATGTTCTCGTCGTGGCCTGCTTCGGCTTTGGTGGTAGGAGTGATGATAGGTTCAGGGAACTTCTCGTTCTCTTTCATTCCCTCTGGCAGTTTCACGCCGCAGAGTTCACGGCATCCAGCCTGGTATTCGCGCCAAGCGCTGCCAGTGAGGTAGCCGCGGATAATCATTTCCACGCGGAATCCTTCGCATTTCAAGCCTACGGTGACCATAGGGTCGGGAGTGGCGAGTTTCCAGTTTGGCACGATGTCGGCGGTTGCGTCGAGGAATGTAGCGGCAATCTGGTTGAGCACCTGTCCTTTGAATGGGATGCCTTTAGGGAGGATTACGTCAAACGCCGAGATGCGGTCGGTAGCCACCATTACCATCAAATCGTCGTTGATGTCATACACGTCGCGTACTTTCCCGTGATATACGCTTACCTGTCCGGGAAAATGAAAATCTGTCTTTACTAATGTTGTTGCCATAAACCTTTGTAAATTATAGAATTTATTGTCTGTCGTTTTCTGTAGATTGTGATTTCTGTTCCTGGCGCGCTGCCTTTTGCTGGGCGTCGTGCTTCTCGTAGGCTTCCACGATGCGTTGCACCAAAGGATGGCGCACGATGTCCTTCTTCTCAAACTGGATGCGGCCCACACCCGGCACTTCGCGCAGCACGCGCAGTGCTTGCACAAGGCCTGATGTTACGGAGTGCGGAAGGTCGATTTGTGTCACGTCGCCCGTGATTACCATCTTGGCATTCATGCCAAGGCGCGTGAGAAACATCTTGATTTGGTGGGTGGTGGTGTTCTGAGCCTCATCGAGGATAATCACCGCATCACTGAGAGTGCGTCCGCGCATAAATGCCAGCGGCGCAATTTGTATCACACCAGTTTCCATGTATTCCTTCAGTTTCGCTTGCGGAATCATGTCCTCAAGGGCATCGTAGAGCGGTTGCAGATACGGGTCGATCTTGTCCTTCATGTCGCCTGGTAGGAAACCGAGTTTTTCGCCAGCCTCCACTGCCGGGCGCGACAGGATAACCTTGCGCACCTCTCTGTTTTTCAGGGCACGCACGGCGAGCGCTATCGCCACATACGTTTTGCCCGTTCCGGCAGGACCGAGGGCAAAAGTAAGGTCGTTTTCCTGAAAAGCCTTGACAAGTTTTTGCTGGTTGGCAGAGCGGCCCTGGATGGGCTTGCCGTTGACGCCGTAGATAATCACGTCGTCCATCTTCAGTTCCTTGGGCGGTTTGCCTTTCACCACGTCGAGGATAACGTCCTCGCCCAGTTGGTTGTATTTGGCGCAGTATTCCTCGAGTTCCTTGATTTTCTTCTCAAACTCAGCCGTTTCCTGGTCGTCGCCAAGCACCTTGATAAGGGTGCCTCGGGCTGCCACACGCAGTTTTGGGAAAAGGCTGCGGATTAACTGCATATTCGAGTTGTTCACCCCGTAGAAAATCACGGGGTCAACGCTGTCTATCACTACTAACCGTTCAATCATAGCACAAAGGTAAGCAAAGAATCTGAATCCTTATAGACCTACTGCCCAATTTATTTTGACGGAAATCAGTCGCGATGGCAACCGCTTGACTGCTACTTTGTTGCCAATGGCGGATTGATGAGGTAGATGTGGTCGGTGGCGCGGGTAAACGAGGTGTAGAGCCAGCGATAGAAATCCACGTTGGAGAAAGCCTCCTCGGGGAGATAGCCCATGTCGACAAACACGTTGCGCCACTGTCCGCCCTGTGCCTTGTGGCACGTCACTGAGTAGGCGAATTTCACTTGCAGGGCATTGAAAAATGGATCCTGCTTCAGCCGCTTGTATTTCTCGCTCTTGCGAGGGATGTCGGCATAGTCAGCCATCACGTTGTAGTAGAGAGCATCGTTCTGTTGGCGCGTGAGTGACGGCGCCTCGGCATAGAGTGCGTCGAGGATGATTTTAGTGTCGATTTCCGTGTGGTTGTAGTCGGGAAACTCGAGTGTGGCATCGGCAAAGCGGAAGCCATAGAGGTTGGTCACTTCTGAGATGCGCTTCACCACTGCCACATCGCCGTTGGCAATGAAGTCAATGTCGTCGTAGTCGGCAGCCCAAAAGTAATTGTTTTTTGCCACGAGAAGCATGTCGCCCGTAGTGATTTCCGCATCCATGTAGAGCACCCGGGCACGGATGCCCTGGTTGAACATCACCGCCCGTTTGTTGCTCCGCGTGATGATGATTGTGCTTTCGCGGCCATCCTCCTTGGCGTAGCACTCTTCCACCTTCTCCGACAGGTATTCGCCGCTCACCACCTCCACGTCGGGAAACTGCGTCACTTCGAGCGTCGGTGCGGCCAACTTGCCCGATGCAATAATCTGGCGAATCATCGTGGCATTGTGCAGTATGCCCGACTCTAGGCGTTGGCGCGCCACCTGCGTAAGAGCGAAATTGTAGACCGTAAGGCCATAACCCTGTAGCGTGGCAGCCGACAGTGCGGGACTGTCGGTGTAACCCACTGGCGGCAGTTGCGCCACGTCGCCCAGCAGAATCAGTCGGCAATTCTCGCCGCTGTAGACGTAGGTTATCAAATCGTCGAGCAGACATCCAGTGCCAAACACCGCCCCCTCGGAGGCGTTGTTGGCAATCATCGAAGCCTCATCGACGATGAAAAACGTATGCTTGTGGTTGTTGCGTGCAAGACTGAACTTTGTGTCCTCAGGATTGAAGCGCCGGCTCTGGTAGATTTTGCGGTGGATGGTGAATGCGCTGTGGTCGGAATAGCCCGAAAACACCTTTGCTGCGCGGCCTGTAGGCGCTAGCAGAACAGCCCTCATGCGCAGGCTTGGCAACGCATTGACCAGCGCGCCGGCGAGCGATGTTTTGCCCGTACCAGCATAGCCGTTGAGCAGAAACACGCTACGGTCGTCGCTGTCGGCAACAAACTTGCTCAACGCTGCAATGATTTCCATCTGCTGGCTGTTGGGCTCGTAGGGCAGACGGCGCAAAATTTCCGTGCCTATGACCTGTTCTGTCTTGTTCATCTCTACAAAACTATTGAAAACCGCGAAACTACGCAACAAATTTTGACGTTAACTCGGAAAATGCCTATCTTTGTAAACTGCATTAATGTGTGATTAACAGAACAAAACGAAAAGAATAAGATAAATGTCGATTGATGGTATTATTTCTGCGGCTACAGCCGAGGCGCTGAAGTCGCTCTATGGTATTGACGTTGAGGCAAAAACAATCGTGCCTCAAACCACCAAAAAGGAATTCGAAGGCAATCTCACTATTGTGGTGTTCCCTTATCTCAAGGCTTCGCACAAGGCTCCCGACGCTACTGCTCAGGAGATTGGCGACTATTTGGTGGAGCACTGTGAGGCTGTGCAGAAGTTCAACGTAATCAAGGGTTTCCTTAACATAACTGTCGAACCTAAATTCTGGCTCGGAGTGCTCGACCACATCCGCAGCACCGAGGACTACGGCTTTAAGGCAGAAACTCCCGACAGCGAACTGGTGATGATTGAATACTCGTCGCCAAACACCAACAAGCCTCTTCACCTTGGCCATGTGCGCAACAACCTATTGGGTTTCAGTCTGTCGCGCATCATGAAAGCCAACGGCTACAAGGTTGTGAAAACCAACATCGTGAACGACCGCGGCATCCACATCTGCAAGTCGATGCTCGCCTGGCAGAAATGGGGCAACGGCGCTACGCCTGAGTCGACTGGCAAGAAGGGTGACCACCTGATTGGCGACTTCTATGTGGCTTTCGACAAGCACTATAAGGCCGAGGTCAAAGAACTCGAGGAGAAGGGCATGAGCAAGGAGGAAGCCGAGGCTGCATCGCCATTGATGCAGGAGGCGCGCGAGATGCTCCGCCGCTGGGAAGCCGGCGACGAGGAGGTTCGCTCGCTGTGGCGCACGATGAACTCTTGGGTCTATGCCGGTTTCGACGAGACTTATAAGCGTCTTGGCGTGGACTTCGACAAGATCTACTACGAAAGCCAGACTTACCTCGAAGGTAAGGAGAAGGTGCTCGAAGGCTTGGAAAAGGGCATCATGTACCGCAAGGAGGACAACTCCGTATGGGCAGACCTCACTGCCGACGGACTCGACCACAAGTTGCTGCTCCGCAGCGATGGCACGTCGGTCTATATGACTCAGGACATCGGTACAGCGAAACTCCGCTATCAGGACTACCCAATCGACAAGATGATCTACGTTGTGGGTAACGAGCAGAACTATCACTTCCAGGTGCTTTCGCTCTTGCTCGACAAACTCGGATTCAAGTGGGGCAAGGATCTTGTCCACTTCTCCTACGGTATGGTAGAGTTGCCTGAAGGCAAGATGAAGTCGCGCGAGGGTACAGTGGTCGATGCCGACGACCTTATGGACGACATGGTGAAGAACGCCAAGGACATGTCGGCAGAGATGGGCAAACTCAAGGACCTCTCACAGGAAGAAGCCGACAAGATTTCTACAATCATTGGTCTTGGCGCATTGAAATATTTCATTCTCAAGGTTGACCCACGCAAGAACATGACGTTCAACCCGAAGGAGTCGATTGACTTCAACGGCAACACTGGACCGTTTGTGCAGTACACCTACGCCCGCATCCAGTCGGTGCTCCGCAAGGCTGCCGACAAGCAGATTGCCGAGACATTCGACGCTTCTGCCGTTACGCCAAACGACAAGGAAATCGCCCTCATTCAGCGACTCGTCGACTTCCCGGCAATTGTGGCCGAGGCAGGCAAGAACTATAGCCCGGCTCTGGTGGCAAACTACGTTTACGAACTTGTCAAAGAGTACAACCAGTTCTACCACGACTATCAGATTCTCGGCGAGGCCGACGCCAATGTGCGCGGTTTCCGCCTCACGTTGTCGCGCACCGTGGGCAACATCATCCGTCAGGGCTTCTGGATGCTCGGCATCGAAGTGCCAGATCGCATGTAGAAGAGTCGGATTGTCGCATAAACTGGACAGTTAGTAATAATTAACTATGATTGTGAACAACGCACTGAGAATTAGCGTTATCTTCACAATCGTAAACCAATAAAAAAGAATGAAAATGGAAAATTACAACGGACAATATGGTTATGGCTACGGTCAGACAACAGTCCTCACGCACGACGTGTCGAAGGTGCTTCGTGGTGTGTTTGGCAGAATGTTCTTCGGCCTCATCGTTACGGCATTGGCCGCTTTCTATGTGGCTTCACAACCATCAATCATGATGGCTATTTTCTCAAGCAAATTGACATTCTTCGGCCTTATCGGCGCTGAGTTGCTTTGCGTGATTGTCATTTCAGCGGCAATCAACAAGTTGAGCGCGCTGACGGCATCGTTGCTCTTCTACGTCTATGCAATAATCAACGGCGTGGTGCTGTCGTCAATCTTTTGGGTCTACGACCTTACATCGATTGGCTACACGTTCCTGATTACAGCAGGTGTGTTTGGCGCAATGGCAGCCTATGGCTATCTCACCAAGAACGACCTCACGAAGTTTGGTTCAATCCTCTTTATGGTGCTTATTGGCTTGGTTATCACCACACTTGTCAACATCTTCGTGGCAAGCAGCGCATTGGATTGGATTATCTCGCTTGTGGGCGTAGGCCTTTTCATTGGCCTCACAGCGTGGGACACTCAGAAAATCAAACAGATGGTGGAATACAGCGACTCTTCGTCGGTTGGTAAGATTGCAACCCTCGGTGCATTGACGCTTTATCTGGATTTCATCAACCTGTTCCTCTACCTGCTCCGCTTCTTCGGCAACAGCCGCGACTAAGCGAACAGCGACAATACAACAGCCGCCCTCCACGGATTCCCGCGGAGGGCGGCTTGCTTTATGCCGTCGCCAGTACTATTCTAAAACTATGTGTATTCTGCACGGAGTTTTAGAATAGAAAAAGCGCCGCCTTTGTGGGGCGGCGCAGAGATTCTTATTGTTGCGCTTAATCTGTAAGTTCTTTTGGAAGCAGAGGCATAGCGCCGTTTTGAGTGCAGACGAATGCCGAAGTTTTCACGGCGAGGGTGTGGGCCTCGGCTACGGTCTTGCCTTTAAGTATCGACACGATGAATGCTGCGGTGAAACTGTCGCCGGCGCCTACGGTGTCGGCCACTTCAACCTTTGGCGTAGGCTGGAACGACACGTTGCCTGGGGTGAACACGTAACTTCCGTTGATGCCGCAGGTGAGGATGAGCATCTTGAGGTTGTATTTGCCGAGGAGAATCCAGCATTTGTCCTGCAGGTCGATGCCAGGATAGCCGAACATGCGGCTAACGGTTACGAGTTCCTCGTCGTTGATTTTAAGAATGTTGCAACGCTCCATCGAGTTGCAGAGAATCTCTTTGTTGTAGAAGCCCTGACGGAGGTTCACGTCGAACACCACAAGATTGTCGTCGCCCTTGGGCATTGCGTTGAGAAACTGGTTGATGGTGGTGCGCGACACTACGTTGCGCTGAGCGAGCGAGCCGAAGCAAACTGCGCGTGTCTTCTTGGCGAGAGCCTCAAGGCGCTCGGTGTAAGGGATGTTGTCCCACGCCACATTCTCCTTTATTTCGTATTGAGGCACGCCAGCCTGGTCGATTTCCACCTGCACCGTGCCTGTTGGGTAGGGCACCTTCTCGATGAGTTGGTTGAGACCCTTGTCGGTGAAGTTTTCGATGATTTCGTTGCCGAGAGCATCGTCGCCCACAGCGCTGACCACGCAACTTGGCAAACCCAACTGCGAAACGTGGTAAGCGAAATTGGCAGGAGCGCCACCTATTTTCTTTCCTTCAGGAAGGACGTCCCAGAGGGCTTCGCCCATTCCCACAACTATGTCGTTCATATACGATGGTTTTTGTATGTTAGATTTTCTTTATTTTCAGAGTGTAGTAGAGCAGATAGACCACGCCGACTGTCATCACAGCAACAGCGCCTACCTGACCTACGGCGTCGGCAGCATAGCCCATTGCGAGAGGGAACACAGTGCCGCCGAAGAGTCCCATAATCATCAGACCCGACACCTCGTTTTTCTTCTCAGGAGTGCTGACAAGAGCCTGCGAGAAGATGATTGAGAAGACGTTTGAGTTGCCGAAGCCAATCAGTCCGATGCCGATGTTGAGCAGCACGAGCGATTTGCAAGCAAATAGGATGCACATGCCGGCAAGAATCATCACTGCGCTCAGCGCGAAGAACGTCTTTGGCGAAACCGAGCGAAGGATGATGGCGCCAAGGAAGCAGCCGATGGTGCGGAAGATGAAGTAAACGCTTGTGGCAAATCCAGCCTCTTCGAGCGGAAGCGACAGGCGCTCCATGATAATCTTGGGCGCGGTGGTGTTGGTGCCCACGTCGATGCCCACATGGCACATGATGCCGATGAAGCAAAGCAGCACGAACGGGCGGCCGAGCAACTTGAGGCAACTGCCGATGCTCGATGCCTTGTCGGGCTTCTCCTCGTCGATTGGTGTCGCTGCAAGCAGGGAAATCGACAGGAAACTAATCACGGCGTAGATGGCAAACAGTGCTCTCCATCCCAAGCCGAAGGTTGGCAACACTGTCGTAGCGCCCCAGGCGGCGATTATCGGCGCAAGGAACGATGCTATGGCCTTTACAAACTGGCCGAAAGTGAGGGTCGACGCCAACTTGTCGCTGCTGATGAGGTTTGACACCAGCGGGTTGAGCGATGTTTGCATGATGGCATTGCCGATGCCGAGCAGAGAGAAGGAAATGAGCATAATGGCGTAGTTGTCGCCAAGCGTAGGAACGAACAGAGAAACGGCAGTTACTATCAAACTGATCAGCACTGTCTTTTTTCTGCCGATTTTGTTCATCAGCATGCCCGTTGGAACCGAGAAAATCAGGAACCAAAAAAACACGAGCGAAGGGAAGAGGTTGGCCTGCGAATCTGTGAGGCCAAGATCCTTCTGCACATAGTTGGATGCCGTGCCGACGAGGTCGACAAAGCCCATCACGAAGAAGCAGAGCATCACGGGTACTATCTGCATCAGGAATGATTTGCGATTGGTGACAAGAGTCTGTGCCATATCTGTAATCTTTGTTTTGTATAGGTTAGTTAATGTTTAGTGTGTAGACTTTGAGGTTGCTCACCTTAGCCTTTCCGCCCTTGGCTGAGATGCTGAGAGTGGAGTAGGGCACGGTAGGGAACACGAGGTTGGTCATCACGCATTCGCCGTCGTTGCCAAACACCTCGATGCTTGAGCGGTCGATGAACAGGCGGAGCGCGATTTTACCCTTAACTTCGTGGGTCGGTGTTGTTGTTACAGCAGGGAAATTCTCGCTGAAGTCAACGATGCCGCTCTTTGTGCGGTCGAACGAAAGGGTATGGTCTTTAGGATTGTAGGCTATAACCACCTTTTCATTCTTGGCGTTGGAAAGCACCACCTCTGTGGATTCAGCCTTTGCGGCGTCGATGGTGAGCAGAATTTCACAAATGCCATCGTTGGCCGACGGCAGACGGAGCGAACGGGCATTCTTGCCGATGCTCGCTTTGTCGAGGCGTTGAGCCACGCTGCCGCGCAGAGCCGCTACTTCAGGCGATGGTGTGCTTGCCGCATAAACCTCGCCGTCGGGAGCGCGGAAGAGCGAAATCTCGCGGGGAAGGGTGTTGGCGCTGCGGAATTGCTTTGTAGGCACGTCGGCAGCATATTGCCAGTTGCTCATCCAACCGATGGCAGTGCGGCGGTTGTCGGGAGCGTTGTTCCAGGTAACGGTGGCATAGTGGTCCTTGCCGTAGTCGAGCCATTTTGTAGGCACGTTGCCGTCCTTGTTGGTGTCGACGGTGAATGTTTTGCCGTCAAACTCGCCGATGAAGTATTGCGTACCGCTACCGCCGAAAGGTCCGTCGGGGTTGATGTTGCAGATAAACATCCACTTCGACTCGTTGGTGCCGGCAACAGGCAAGCGGAACAAGTCAGGACATTCCCAAACGCCGCCCTGCGCGCCAAGACCTTTACCGAAACTGCTTTGCAGTGTCCACGTCTTGAGGTCGGACGATGTGAAGATGAGCATCTCATGGTCGAGTGCGTTAGCAAGGACAAGATTCCATTGCTTAGTGTCGTTGTTCCAGAACGCCTTAGGGTCGCGCGCTTCGCTCTCGAGGCAAATCACGGGGTTGCCTGCATAGGTGGTGAACGAAGTGCCGTTGTCGGTGCTTGATGCTATGCTTTGCATCTGACTTGTGCCAGCCGAAGTGTACATTGCCACGATGGCATCTTTGCCAAAGCCTGCAGTGTTGTCGACGTCAATCACGCTGCTGCCGCTGAACACTGCGCCGAGTCCGTTGGGGCGGATAGCCTCAGGATGATGCTTCCAGTGGATGAGATCGGTGGAAGAAGAGTGACCCCAGGTCATGTTTTGCCACTTCGATCCGTAAGGGTTGTGTTGATAGTAGATGTGCCATTCGCCGTCCTTGTAGAACATTCCGTTGGGGTCGTTCATCCAGCCGTAGAGTGGAGTGTGGTGGAATGCAGGACGATATTTTTCTCTATTGGAAACTTCGAAAGAATCTGTCACCTCTATAGCCTTCCAGCATGCGTCCTCCTTGGCCTCGCGGATAGAGCCACGTCCTTGAGGAGTTACCACGTCGAGCACCACGTTGTGACCTTTGTAGGTAGTGAGGTCGAATGGCACGGTGTAGTCCGTTTTCGACTTTGCCAGGCGCACATAGATTGTCTCGGCAATCTTGCCGTCGACAACGATGTTGATGCGGGCGTCGTCCGACGATTCCTGCACTGGGAGCAAGAGGTATCGGCCAGAGTCGGTTACTCTGACCAGAGTGTTGTTGACACTTACATTGTTTACCTCGACACCATTGGCAGCCATAGCCGCAGGCGATGCAGCAATGATGGAAAGAGCCAATGAAGCGGTCAGTTTAGTGAACAAATTTTTCATTATATAGGCATATTAAATTTCGCGGCAGGGTGATTTTTTAAGTCACCGACACAAAGGTAATTATAAGCGTAAGCGGGTGCTATCAAAATTCGTGCATAGTATATCAAATATGTTGTATTGCCCAATTTATCGCAGTTTATGCACTGTTTTTTATAGTTTTGTGATTAATTTTGGTTGTCCTTATTACACATAGTGATGAAGAAATTTACAAACCTGATATTTGTTTTGGCTCTCGTCCTATGCATTTTCGGATGCACGGAAAAGAAAGTCTACAAGATTGGAGTGTCGCAGTGCAGTCAGGACGACTGGCGCGCGAAGATGAACGAGGAAATCAATCGTGAGATAATGTTTCACGATGATGCCGTCGTGGAGATACGTTCCGCCGACGACAACAATGACAAGCAGATAGCCGACATTAAATACTTCGTTGACAACAGGTTTGACATCATCGTGATTTCGCCAAACGAGGCAGAGGCATTGACACCGGTAATCAAAGAAGTGTATGAAAAAGGGATGCCCGTGCTGATTTTCGACCGCAACATTAACGGCGACACCTACACCGCCCGTATCGGTGTCGACGACGAAGAACTCGGGGAGATGGCGGCTCACTACGCCATGCACATCCTCAAGCCAAATCCCAAAGCAATAGAGATTTATGGCCTTAAAGGCTCCACGCCAGCCGAAGGTCGCCACAACGGGTTTGTCAAGGAGTTTACCGCTGGCGGCGGGCAGATTTTGGCGAGTGAGTCGGGCTTTTGGAACAAGGAGAATGCCATCCCTGTGGCAGACTCGCTGCTGCGCATCTATCCCGATGTTGACTTGATTTATGCCCACAACGACCGCATGGCTATTGGAGCCTCGGAAGTGGCTCATCGCTTGGGCCGCAACAATATAAAGATTATCGGTATCGACGCAGCGCCCAATGTGGGTATCCAGGCCGTTGCCGACGGTGTGATTGATGCCACATTCCTTTATCCTACGGAGGGTCATCGCCTTGTGCAGACTGCATTGGCGATACTTAAAGGCGAGCCATATCAGAGAGAAACCAAACTGCCGCTGGCGTCGGCAGTGGATAAGAGCAACGCTGACATTCTTTTGCTTCAGAACAAGACCATCAGTGACGAAACCAACAAGATGAAATTGCTGAAGTCGCAGATTGATGACTATTGGGACAAGCATTCGTCGCAAACCACGTTGTTCTATGCCTGTGTGGCAATCATCGCATTGCTTTTCGGCATGGGTTTCCTCCTCCTCCGCGCCTACTGGCAGCGCAGCCGCCATCAAAAGACCCTCTTGGCGCAGAACAAACTGCTTGAAGAAGAGCGCGACAAGCAGCAGCAACTCAACCGGCAACTGCAGGAGGTGACGCACTCCAAACTGATGTTCTACACTAATGTGTCGCACGACTTGCGCACGCCGCTCACCCTCATTTCCGAGCCTGTGGCGCAACTTGCCTCTGCTGACAATCTCACGCCCCAGCAGTCCACGCTTATCAAGATTGCCAACAAGAATGTGAAGATTTTGCAACGATTGATAAATCAGATACTTGACTTCCGCAAATTTGAGAATGGCAAGTTGGATCTCCGTCTTGCTGAGATCGATTTCAGCAAGGCGATAAGCGACTGGATGGAGTCGTTCTATTCCATTGCACGTAGCCGGGATATTAAACTCTCATTGGTGAAACCATCTGGCGACAAGTCGATTACCCTTGCTCTCGACTATGAAAAGATTGAGCGGGTGCTTTTCAACCTGTTGTCGAACGCGTTTAAGTACACTCCCGACAATGGCTCAATCACAGTGGCCTACGACTGCGACGACAAGAATCTGACATTCAAGGTTTCCGACACTGGCGACGGCATCAGTGAGCAGGATCTTGCCAACATCTTTGACAGGTTCTACCAGGTGGACCGTGTGCATCCACAGGGCTCCGGTATCGGGTTGTCGCTGGCAAAAGCCTTCGTTGAACTGCATGGCGGCAGCATCGCCGTGGATAGCAAGGTGGGCAAGGGCTCTACATTTACAGTAACATTGCCCGTTGCGCACGTTGCCGAAGAAACGGTTGAGATGGAAAAGAATATTGGTAACCAAGATGTTGCCGTGGAATTGGACAACGTTGAGGCGAAGATTAGTTTTGACGCCGACAAGCCGATAGTGCTGATTATCGACGACAATGCCGACATTCAGAAGCTGGTGGGTGAGTTGCTCAACGCTGACTATAATATAGTTACTGCATCCAACGGCAAGGACGGACTGCGGCAGGCGGTGAAGTATGTGCCCGACCTCATTATCTGCGACGTGATGATGCCCGTGATGGACGGCTTGGAGTGCTGCCGACGCCTTAAGGAGGATGTGACAACATCCCACATTCCTGTGCTTATGCTCACGGCATGCTCCATGGATGAGCAGCGGGTGCAGGGCTATGCCTGCGGTGCCGATGGCTACCTGTCGAAGCCGTTCAGCAGTGCCGTGCTGAAGGCTCGGTGCCAGAGTCTTGTTGCCAATCGTCAACTCATCAAAGAGTTGTGGCAATCGCCTGTCGTAGCCAATGCCCCTGGCAACGACGACGTGAAAAAGCAGATTGCCAAAGCCACGGCAATCAACGAGATTGATAGTGATTTCTACAATCGTTTCCTCGAAATCTTCAAGCAGGAAATGGGCGACCCTAATCTGAATGTGGATGCCCTTGCTGCCAAACTCGGACTGGAGCGGTCGCAGTTCTACAGAAAGATAAAGGCTCTGACCAACTATGCCCCAGTGGAACTCATCCGGCGGTTGAGGTTGCAACATTCGCGCAAACTGTTGCAGTCAACCGACAAGACCATTAGCGAGATTGCCTACGAGATAGGATTCTCTACGCCCGCCTATTTCTCCAAATGCTATAAGGACGCCTTTGGCGAAACCCCATCCGAAGCCCGCGCCAAAATGGCGTAACCCCCTACCCATGCAGCACTCCAAATCGCGGGGGATTTACGGAGAGAATCTGTATGTATCTGTGTCTTAGTATTTT
>CAVEIP010000058.1:0-10168 GCA_963615935.1 [Ruminococcus] lactaris
CATTGAGAACGCTCGATTGTGATGCTCGTTCATGATGGAGATGTTCAACGGTGTGGCGTCATCGTCGCCCTTAACAAGATTCTCGTCGAGGATGGTTGCCAACGAATCCGTTTCAAGATCCTTCTCCGTTACATTCAATGTGATTCCCTTGATTACACGGCCATGAATCTCGTCGAGCAGCTGCACATTCTTGATTGACATATACGTTTTGCCATTATACCTGGCTGGGCGATAGCCATAGGTTACAAGGATAGCATTGCCCTTTATGCCGTACTTATTGTAGTTGATAAAGTCCTGATCAAACAGGCGAATCTCAGCCGAGCCAGTATAGTCCTCAATCTTTATTATGCCGAATTGGGAGCCACGCTTCGAAACAAGAGTCTTTGCATCGACAACAAGTCCGCCGATAGTGTATTCAGCCTCGGGATTTTGCTCCTCCGAGCCGAAATCCTTTGCCTTGACAGAGCAGCCGAAAGTCAACTCCAGATAATAGGTATCCAGCGGATGAGCCGAGAGATACATACCCACAAGTTCTTTCTCATAGTTCAAGCGTTCTATGTCAGGCCAGAGTTCGCGGCCAGGCATCACTGGCTTCACTGTCTCAATTTCCTCGCAGTCGCCAAACAAGGAATTAACCTGATTGGCCTTGCTCGTTTGGTACATTTGTCCGTAGCGAATCAACGCCTCACTGAACGATGGATTGGAGTCGTCGGCCTTGAAGTCCTCGCGTCTTACGCCCTCGAAGCAGTCAAACGCGCCAGAGAGAGCCAAGTTGTCGAGCACCTTTCGGTTGCACATACTGAGGTTTATACGCTCCACGAGGTCGAAAATCGACTTAAATTCGCCATGCTCCGCACGCTCATCGAGGATTGCCTGCACAGCATTGACACCGACGCCCTTGATTCCAGCAAGGCCGAATCGGATTTCGCCAGCCTTGTTCACGCTGAACTTCGCGCGACTTTCATTCACATCCGGACCCTTCACCTTAACCTTCATCGCCTTGCACTCGTCCATGAACTTGGTCATCTTAGTGATGTCGTTCAAGTTGCGACTAAGCACGGCAGCCATATATTCAGGCGGATAGTTTGCCTTGAGATATGCCGTCTGGAAAGCCACCCAACTATAGCAAGTGGCATGACTCTTGTTGAAGGCATACGATGCAAATTTCTCCCAGTCTGCCCAAATCTTTTCGAGCACCTTCTCATCGTAGCCGTTTGACTTGCCGCCATTGATAAACAACGGTTTCAACTCAGCCAGTTTGGCGAAGATTTTCTTACCCATCGCCTTGCGCAGACCGTCGGACTGGCCGCGAGTGAAGTTTGCCAACAAGCGCGACAGAAGCATGACCTGCTCTTGATAGACCGTAATGCCATAAGTGTCCTTGAGATACTTCTCCATCACGGGGATGTCGTATTCAATCGGCTCAATACCTTTCTTACGGGCAATGAACTGAGGAATGTATTCCATTGGGCCAGGTCGATAGAGGGCATTCATGGCTATCAAATCCTCGAATGTGGACGGATGGAGTTCGCGAAGATATTTCTGCATACCAGTCGATTCAAACTGGAACGTACCGGTAGTGCGTCCTTCGCAATAGAGTTCGTAGGTCTTAGGGTCATCGATGGGGATATTGTCGATATCCACATCAATACCCCATCGCTCTTTTATATTTGTTAATGCTTCTTGAATGATTGAAAGTGTCTTCAATCCCAAGAAGTCCATCTTGATCAAGCCAGTCGACTCGATTACCGAGCCTTCGTACTGAGTAACGAGCACCTTCTCGCCGTCCTTATCAGTGGCCGTCGCAACAGGCACCCAATCAGTGATGTCATCGCGACCGATAATCACACCGCATGCATGCACGCCAGTGTTCCGGACATTACCCTCCAGCGCCAAGGCGTATTTCAGTGTTTCTCGAACCATAGGGTCGCCATAACTCAACTCCTGCTGCAGTTCTGGCACATACTGATAGCAGTTCTTCAGATTGACCTTCGGCGCCTTGCCGTCGACCTCAGGCAATTTGTCGGGAATCAACTTAGTGAGGCGGTCGCTCTCCGACAGAGGCAAACGAGTGACGCGCGCCACGTCCTTTATAGCCGACTTTGCAGCCATTGTGCCATAGGTGATGATATGCGCCACTTTCTCCGCGCCATACTTAGCCGTTACATACCTCAACACCTCTGCACGTCCGTCATCATCGAAGTCGATATCAATATCAGGCAACGATATACGGTCAGGATTAAGGAAACGTTCAAACAGCAAGTCGTACTTTATCGGGTCTATCTGCGTGATGCCCAAGCAATATGCCACCGCTGAGCCCGCAGCCGAGCCACGGCCAGGGCCTACCGACACGCCAATTTTGCGCGCTGCGCCGATGAAGTCCTGCACAATAAGAAAGTAGCCCGGAAATCCCATGTTCTTGATTGTTTCAAGTTCGAAGTCGATGCGCTCCCGTTGCTCTTCCGACAGGTCCTTGCCCCATCGCTTTTCCGCACCCACATAGACCAGATGCCGCAGATAGTCGTTGTTGTCGACAAACCCCTCTGGCAGAGGGAAATTAGGCAATATAGGATCATGGTTGATGGAGTAGCGCTCCACCTTGCCCAGCACGTCGAGCGTGTTTGATAACGCATCCGGCACATCGGCAAAGAGTTCGTTCATCTCCTCTTGAGTCTTCATCCACTCTTGCTTGGTGTAGAGCATTCGCTTCTCGTCGTCGAGATACGTACCCGTCGACACACAAATGAGTCGGTCGTGAGCCTCAGCGTCTTCCTCATTGACGAAATGCACATCGTTAGTGCATACGAGTTTGATGTTGTGCTTCTGCGCCATCTCGATGAGCACCTTGTTCACCTCCTGCTGGAGCGGATATGCCTCATGGTTGGCGCGTGGCACAGCGGCCTTGTGGCGCTGAAGTTCAAGATAGTAGTCTTCACCAAATAGTTCCTTAAACCAAAGAATCACCTTTTCAGCCTCGTCGATGCGTCCTGCCGTAATCAGTTTAGGCACCTCGCCACCAAGACACGCCGAACAAACAATCAGGTCTTCGTGATACTTCTTCAACTGCGCCTTGTCGGTACGCGGATGGAAATAGTAACCGTCGGTCCAGGCATTCGACACCAGTTTGATGAGGTTATGGTAGCCGTGTTCATTCTTGGCAAGCACAATTAGGTGATAACCCTTGTCCTGCTTGTCGCCACGGTCCTTCATGTCGTTTTTGGCAACATACATCTCGCAACCGATGATAGGCACAAAAATCTTGCTTTGCGCCTCCGCCAATGCCTTTTCCGCATCAGCCACAGCCGCACTGTCGACCGTTTCTGCCGCCTTCAGTTCAGCAATCTGCTTCTTCAGTTGCTTTATCTCGCCGTCGACATCAGAGTTTTTCTTCTTCACATAGTCAGTGAGTTCCTTGATGCCGAACATATTGCCATGGTCGGTCAGCGCAATGCCGCGCATGCCATTGGCAATAGCCTTGTCGACCAGCGCCTTTACCGATGCCTGGCCGTCGAGGACTGAATATTGGGAGTGGACATGTAGATGTACGAATGGTTGCATATTGTTCAATTTGGATTGTAAAGTTAGTAATTCAAATCGGCATAGTAAACACCCCCGACCTCCATATTCGGATTTTAACCTTTGTTTAGTAGATTGTGCCAACTGGGAAATTGGCAAGCCGAGGATGATTGATTGTGCGTGAATACAATATATTTTGTATTTTCGCATAAAATTTGAAATATTGTGATTTATCCGCAGAATTTAGAGTCAAAAATCGGTTTTGACATCGTTAGAAACATCCTGGTTTCAAAGTGCAGCAATCCCTTAGGCAAAGGTGAATGCGAGGCTATGGCATTTTCCAACAATTACCAGCAGGTAATGAAACTGCTCACGGAAACCAACGAATATCTTTCCATCATCAAGTCGACCAACGACTTTCCAAACGGCCCGATATACGATTTGAGAGAATCGCTCCTAAGAATCAAGGCCGCGGGGTCTTTCCTCACAGAGGGTGAACTCTTCCAATTGGGCAAGACCATAAATTCTGCCGCAGAAATCTGCGACTATTTCAACGACGAAAAGAGTGCGGCATATCCGTCGCTTAAATCGATTGCCGACTGCTTGATGTGCTTCCCTGAGATTGCCCGCCACATCGATTCGATTCTCGACAAGTTCGGCAACATCAAGGACAATGCGTCGCCCGAACTGTTTGAACTCCGACGAAAATTGTTTTCCGTTTCGAGCAGCGTTAACGGCATGATGCAGAGGGTGATTTCGCGCTACAAGCAAAGCGGCATGCTCGACAAGGACTGTACGCCGTCAATCCGCGACGGGCGCCTCGTGATTCCCGTTGCGCCGATGCACAAGCGCGCAGTGAAGGGCATCGTGCACGACGAATCGGCTACGGGCAAGACCTATTTCATCGAGCCTGAGGAAATCGTGGAGGCAAACAACCAGATACGCGAACTGGAGGCCGACATCCACAAAGAGATTGTACGCATTCTGATAATGGCTTCGGACGTTATCCGCCCTCACCTCTCCGACTTGGCTGCTTTCTACCAGACCATCGGCATCTTCGACTTCATCCGTGCAAAGGCTTTGTTTGCAGAGGAGATTGACGCCACAATGCCAAGCATCTCGCACGGGCAGGAGATTGAATGGTACAACGCCATCCACCCGGTGCTCTTCATAACGCTCAACAAATTAGGCAAGAAAGTTGTCCCGTTAAGCATAAAGTTGGACAGACATAACCACATATTGCTAATTTCCGGTCCTAACGCCGGTGGTAAATCGGTGTGCCTCAAAACGGTAGGCATCGTACAGTACATGCTTCAATGCGGTGTACTGCCGCCAGTCTATTCAAATTCGCATTTCGGCATCTTCGACAACATCTTCATCGACATCGGTGACGAGCAATCGATAGAAAATGAACTCAGCACCTACAGTTCGCACTTGTCAAACATGAACTACTTCATGCGCCATTCCAACGCGTCTACCCTACTCTTGATTGATGAGTTTGGTGGCGGCACGGAGCCGCAGATTGGTGGTGCCATGGCTCAGGCAATCCTAAAGCAGCTCAACGAGTCGGGAGCATTCGGTGTTATCACAACCCACTACCAAAATCTTAAGAACTATGCCAACGAGACCGACGGCATTATCAACGGAGCAATGCTCTACGACCGCAACCTGATGCAACCGCTTTTCCAGTTGTCGATAGGCACACCTGGAAGTTCGTTTGCCATTGAAATTGCCCGCAAAATCGGCATCCCGAGCGAGGTGATTTCGTATGCGGAAGAACTCGTAGGCTCGGAGTACATCAATATGGACAAGTACTTGCTCGACATTGCCCGCGACCGCCGCTACTGGCAAAACAAGCGTCAGGACATCCGTCTGCAGCGCAAGAAACTTGACGAACTGGTGGAGAAGTACGACAACAACATCAAGAAACTTATCACCGACCGCCAGATAATCCTCAAGGAAGCAAAATCGGAAGCCAAGGAGATTTTGTCGAACAGCAATGCATCAATCGAGAATGCCATCCACGAAATCAAGAAGGCGCAGGCGGAAAAGGAACGCACAAAGGAGGTGCGCCGGCAGATTGAAGAACTGAAGCAACGCTTGGCTGAAGATGGGGGCAATGACGCAACCGACAGCCGACTAAAAGAACTGTCGGCTAAACTGAACCGTCACAAGAAAAACAAGCAAGACAAATCTCAGCCTAAGCCCGCAGAGGTGAAAGAAACCTTTGAAGTCGGCGACACAGTGACAATCGACGGCAGCAATTCCGTTGGCGTAATCTCTGCCATCGAGGGCAAAAATGCTCTCGTAACGATGGGCATATTCAAATCAAAGGTGCCGTTGGACAAACTGAAGAAAACTCTCCGCAAGGCTACCGCCACACAGCAAAAATCTTCATTTGTATCGGCTGCGACATCCGACAATATCCGCAACAAGCAACTGGAATTCAAGCAGGAGATTGACGTGCGCGGCATGCGTGCCGACGAAGCGCTTCAGGCTGTGTCCTACTTTATCGACGATGCCGTGCAGTTTAACATCAAGCAGGTGCGCATACTCCACGGCACTGGCTACGGAATACTGCGCCAGCGGATACGCGAATATCTCAACACGCTGAGCGATGTCAAGTCGTTTCGCGACGAGCACGTGCAGTTTGGCGGCGCGGGAATCACCGTCGTTGAATTGAATTAGCGCAGGAATTTTGGGGCGGTGATGAAGAATCCGAAACTTATGCCAAAGTTCCAACTACTCTTCGGCGCACTCATATAGTTGCCGTAGATGCTCAACGCCGCAAACGGGAAATTGTAGACCAAAGCAACCTCACCCATAAAATCGACTTCGCTAAACCAGCGACCAAAGTGGGCGGTGTCGCCCTCTCCCTGGCATATCTTGCGCATTGGCGAGAATGCATACAAATCAGCACGCAACTGGAGATTGTCGATAATATTGAAAATCGGCACGATGCCACCAGCCACATAAGAGTTAGAGCGGAACGACGGCAAGAAGATGCCCCGACTGTACTGCGTAGGCGTAAACGCAGGAGCCTGCACAATAGTAGCCGTGTAACTTCCAAACGGCTGCTTGGTCGACGCCAAGGCATTTATGCGGTAGCCAAGGTTGAACTTGTTAGATATTTGCGAATAGTGTTGCCAATCGACCTCTGCCTCCAACCATTTCAGTTTGTCGAACGCATACGGAGCGTTGACAACGCTATATTGCGTGCGGCTGCCCAATATGCCCGATGCTGAAACTTGCAAACGCATTCCCGTCGACGGATAAATAAGGTTGTCGAGCGTGTTGTAGTCATAGTCGAGCGACAGGCGACCAAGTTTATAGTTAGCCCTATCCTGGTCAGTGTTCCGCAAATCCACATAGTTGTTTGGATAGAAACGGTCTTGCAGATAGCCGTAGCCGGCTGTAACATCGAATTTCGAGTGCCGTCCCATTCCTAAGGTGAATATCAGATTGCCGTAGTACTGCGACATCGTGACAAATGTGGGCGTATTGAAATCGAAAAACAGGACATCATCTTCATAGAATTTTTGCTGCGATGCCACACCCTGCAGTTTTATTGCTGTAGGGAAACCGGAATTCAGCGAAATCTTGGCATTCAATGCGCCGCCGTAGTACGACTGACCAATCCAGCCTTTGATGTCGCCGCTAAACGAGTTCAAGTCAATCGTTTCGTAACTTGCCGAAAGATAGGCAAGGCTGTTGGTGGTCGATGTGAGATAGCCACCTATGCCCAATCCGAGATTGTTTTTGACCGATGCCTTTATTTTGAGGTTAAACAGTCCACTGTCTTTCTTGTACTGCGGACTTGGCACAAGGTCACGAAACTTTCCTGACGTGATGGTCTGGTAGTAGGCATCGCGGGCCTTGTCGAAAGTGATGGTGTCCGACGAGTCTTTGAAGAAGATGTGTCGGATATAGTTCTCTGTGTTTTTGCTCGTGCCGACCACCTCCAATGAGTCGAACTTCACAACTGGAATTTTGCACTTATAAATGTTGCGGCGAAGATCCACATTTCGGCTCGACACGCCCTCTCCCACACGTTGCTTTATGGAGTCGATAACGGCTATCGTTGTCTTGTAGCCACGCTGGAAGATTTCATTTGCCTTCGGAAAGTCCAAAAGGTTTATTCCCTTAAGGTTCACGTGGATTTTAATGCCGTCGTCCTCATCCAGTTCGTAGTCGTCCTGCTGGATTATCATGCTTTCCAACTGCGATATGAGATTCGACAAGTCGGGCTTGTCGTGGGTCGTAACGTCAACACCGATAATGATGTCGGGCGCGAAGTCGGTCTTCATCACATCAACAGGAAAATTGTCGTAGATGCCACCGTCAAACATTGGCAATTCGTCCTTCTCTATCGGCTTAAACGCAACTGGAAAGGTCATCGACATGCGGATAGCCTCGCCAAGGTCGCCTTTCGACATTACTACTTTCTTCTTGTTGAACACATCTGACGTTACGCATCGGAACGGCACAAACAGTTTGTCAAAGTCGCCTTCGCACACAGCCGTGTGGGGCGCAAACACCTCAACGAAACCGATGTTCATTGGGAACGGACTTATGAAACTCGACGGCAAAATTGTGGTTTTCGACATGCCAAGGTCGTTTTTGCCGATGTTCATCTTAACGATTGCCGGCGATGGCTCAGGCTTCAGATAGTAGTAGGTCAGCGATGGGTCTATTTTACCCGTCGACCAACTTGAAAAGTCGTCCGACAAAATGAGGTCGGTTATCTCTTTTGGAGTGTAACCAGCAGCATAGAGGCCGCCCACAATTGCTCCCATTGATGTTCCTGCCACATAGTCGATAGGTATGCCGTTTTCCTCCAGCGCCTGGATTACTCCAGCATGGGCTATGCCTTTGGCTCCGCCGCCGCTAAGCACCAACCCGACCGACTTGCGGCCAGGAGCGGGTTGTGGCGCGCCAATACTGTCCATCGGCTCGGCAAAAGCATTTGCCGCCAACAGAACGAAGGAACTAATCAATGAAGCAATGCGCAATTTCATTTCGGTGGTTCGATAAATGAGTCCTTAAATCCTAAGAAATACAACACGCCGTCGATGCCAATCGTAGAGATGCTCTGACGGGCTGTTTGTTTCACCTTGGGCTTAGCGTGGAATGCAATTCCGAGGCCCGCCATGGTAATCATCGGGAGGTCGTTGGCACCGTCACCCACGGCGATGGTCTGGGCGATATCCACATTTTCAACCTGTGCCAACAGTTTTAGCAACTCCGCTTTGCGAGCGCCGTCAACGATGTCGCCAACGTAGCGGCCAGTAAGTTTGCCGTCTTCTATCTCCAACTCATTAGCATAAACATAGTCAATGCCAAATTTGTGTTTCAGATAATTGCCAAAGTAGGTGAATCCACCTGAGAGAATGCCAATTTTGTAGCCTGCCCGTTTAAGCACCTTCATCAGGCGCGGCACGCCTTCGGTGATTGGCAAATTTTCGGCAATCTCTTGCATAACCGACTCGTCAAGGCCTTTCAGCAATGCTACCCTTTCCTTGAAACTCTCCTTGAAATCTATCTCGCCGCGCATGGCTCTTGCCGTGATGGCCTTCACCTTGTCGCCAACACCGGCGCGGGCGGCAAGTTCGTCGATAACCTCCGTTTCAATCAGTGTGGAGTCCATATCGAAGCATATCAAGCGGCGGCAACGGCGAAACATTGTGTCTTGCTGAAGAGAGATGTCAAACTCAAGTTCGTTAGCCAGTTGCATAAAGTCGGACTGCATCCGCGCATAGTCTACTGGCGTGCCACGCACCGAGAATTCCACACACCCTTTCGACTTGCTATCTACATCATCAATGTCGGCCAGCGGCATTCTGCCAGTGAGCCTCTGAATGGCATCGATGTTCAGCCCCTGTGTCGTAATCACGTGGGTGACCGAGGCAATCTGCCTGGCGGTGATGTGCCGGGCAAGGATTGTAATCACATACCGGTTGCGTCCCTGCAAACCGACCCATTTGCCATAGTCATCGACCGAGATGGGCGTAAACTTAATTGCTACGTTGAGTTCCGATGCCTTGAACAATAGTTTCTTCAAAATTTCACCACTCCTTTCGCTGTCAGTCTTAAACAAGATTCCGAGCGACAAAGTGTGGTGAATGTCGGCTTGTCCTATATCAAGAATATTGGCCTCATATTCAGCCAATATTTCTGTCAAAGCAGAGGTAAGTCCTGGGCGGTCCTCCCCAGATATGTTGATTAGAATCAGTTCTATATTTTTTTCCATTTCCTGTTTTTGCGCTTTATTTATCAAAATTACTGATTTTTTCCCATATCTACAAAAAGGGCGGCTTGCCGAAAAGCAAACCGCCCTTTTTTAAGTGATGTTTATTGTTTGTTAGAACAATGAATTTGCAGACATGTGATTGAGGGCAGTGTAAATGCAACTTGCCAAACCAATCAGGATGATGCCGGCAACACAAATAACCAAGCCTGCACGCTCGCTCCAATGGCTCTTGAACGTTGCGATTGGATTGTCGTTAGGATTGATAAACATTGCCTTCACTACAAGCAGATAGTAGTAAAGGGAAATGATTGTGTTGAGCAATGCGATAAACACGAGCACATAGATTGCCACGCTTCCGCCTTCCAGCGCGCTGGAGAAGATGAAGAACTTGCTGAAGAATCC
>CAVEIP010000058.1:10178-13986 GCA_963615935.1 [Ruminococcus] lactaris
TCGCAAGCATCATAGCAAACGAGAGTTTCGGGTTTGTCTTGTAAAGTCCGTTGTAGTCTGTCATGTCGACCTTACCAGTTGCATTTTCGATGGCTTGGATAACACCGAAAGCAGCGAGGTTGGAAACGACATAGACGAGTACATAGTAACTCAAAGCAGCAACACCAGTTGCGTTGCATGCAATCACGCCGAGCATAATGTAGCCAGCTTGAGAGATTGACGAGAACGCGAGGAATCGCTTCATGTTAGTCTGACGGATGGCAAAGAGGTTACCGAGAGTGATGGTGAGGATAATCAATGCGTAGAGCATCCATTCCCACACTTGGCTATAGACTGCGCCAAACGCCTGTGTCAGCACTACAAAAGCTGCGAAGGCTGCAGCGCCTTTCGACACAACCGAGAGATAAGAAGTGACCGATGTCGGAGCGCCTTGATAAACGTCGGCTGTCCACAAGTGGAAAGGAACCAACGAAATCTTGAAGCCGATGCCGGCAACCACAAATGCCATTGCAACATAAAGGATGAATGAGCCGTCGGCCATTACCGTGATGCAAGATGCTGCAATGTCGGAGAAATAAAGCGATCCAGTGAAGCCATAGACAAATGAAAGGCCGAGCATATAGATTGCTGAAGAGAAGATGGCTGTGAAGAGGTACTTCACTGCTGCCTCATGGCTTTCATATTGCTTTTTGTCGAAGGCTGCCAAGGCTGCCAAAGGCAGAGAGGCTGTTTCGAGACCGATGACAAACACGAGGAAGTGGCGCGCTGACACCATCAGGTACATACCGAAGAGGGTGACAAGCATCAATTCCATAAACTCACCACGGCGCACAATCTGCGATTCGCTGTTGTTCCATTTGATGGATTGCAACAAGACGATGAACAAACCGATGTTGAGAATATTCTTAATTGAGGCAACGATTGGTGATGTAGCATACATACCAGCGAATGCCTCTCCATTGGTCATAGGAGCGCAGAAACAATAAATTGTGAATGCACCAAAGAGCACGAGTGTCGTTACCGACAATGTGTCCTGGGCTTTCTTGCATCCAAAAGTATCGAACAAGAACACCAATACGAAAACTATCAGAAGTCCGATTTCGTGGTGCATCAATAAAAACTGTGAATAATCCATAATTTCAATTCTATTTTAGTCCGTTACTTTAATTACTGAGCATAAGTCATAATGTGGTTCACAATCTGGCCGAAACTGTCGCGGAGAATCAAGTTAGCCAAATCCGGGAAACAGCCGATTACTGCAATGGCGAGCATCAGCGTGATGGTGCTGAAGCGCTCATACCAATGAGCATCGTCGAGTTCGCGGTGGTGCTCGTTCTGGACTTTACCGAAGATGAGTTTACCAACAACACGAAGGATATAGACTGCGGTGATTACAATCGAAGTTGTTGTTACGATTGCAAAGGCGTGACGGAACAAGTTGCCGTCGCCGAGCACGGCGTTATATACTGTAGTGTTTTCAAACGATCCAAAGAAGATTGTCATCTCGGCTACGAAACCGCTAAGACCTGGCAAACCGAGTGATGCCAAACCTGCAATGATGTATCCTACTGAAAGGAATGGCATGATTTGCATCATACCGCCCATCTCGCGGACGTCACGTGTGTGAGTACGACCATAAATCATACCGATAAGGGCAAAGAACAATGCTGTCATCAAACCGTGCGAAAGCATCTGCATCACAGCACCGCTCATCGCTGTTTGGTTGAGCATAAGGATTGCGAAAAGGACCAAACCGCAGTGGCTAACCGAAGAGTATGCGTTGATGTATTTCAAGTCGGTCTTCACACAAGCGGCAAATGCACCGTAAACTACGCTGATACCTGTGAGGATCATGAAAATCCAACCGAGCTGCAATGCTGCGTGAGGCATTAGATAGATGGCGATGCGGAAGCATCCGTAACCACCAAGTTTCATAAGCACACCAGCGTGGAGCATTGAAACGGCTGTTGGCGCCGAAGCGTGACCATCAGGCGACCATGTGTGGAATGGGAACATTGCACCAAGTACACCGAAGCCGACGAAAGCGCAAACAAACAATGCGTTCTGCCAATCGAGGTCTACACCGTTTTGTGCAATCTCCACGAGGTTCATAGTGTGGCCTGCGTGATAGTAAATACCAAGGATGCTGATGAGCAAAAGCGCTGAGCCGCCCATAAGCATCAGGGTCAACTTCATTGCTGCATAGTTCTTGTTTCCACTACCCCAAACACCAATCAAAAGGTACATCGGGATAAGTGCCACCTCGTAGAACATGAACATTGTGAACAAGTCAATCGAGATGAAGAAACCAAACACACCTGTTGAGAGGAGAATGAACCAAAGGAAATATTCCTTTGTGAGTGGCTCAACCTTCCATGAAGCGAATGTGCCCGTAAACACGATGATTGCTGAAAGCATAATCATCAGCACAGAGATGCCGTCAACGCCAACTGCAAGGTGGATATTGAGAGGCTCAAACCACATGTAGCTGCTTGTGAAAAGCATTGGCTCGTTGGGTGCGGCTGCACGCGCGCCGACAAACTCGTAGCAGAGGTAGGCCGCCGCAATCAAGAGAAGCGACGCCCCCGTGGCTGCCACGGCGCGCACCTGCTTGACATTGCGCGTCAAGAACAACGCGCCGAGTGTCAGCACAGGGATTATAACGAATAAGAAAAGTATATTAAACATAACTTTATTTTTTATCTATTCCGTCAACTTTAAATTAATACCAAGAATGTTACGGCTGCCAAGAGCAATGCGCCAATGAGGTAAACCCAAACATACATCTGGATTGAACCCGATTGGAGTTTGCGGATTGCGAAGGAAGCGCGGTTTGTAACTGCGGCAAGCATGTTCATTGTGCCATCTACAATGTTGTGGTCAAACCATGCGATGCACTTGCAAATGATGCCGAAGATGATTTTATGAGTTACAAACTGATAAATTTCGTCGATATAGAAGCGACGGTAAGCGGCACGGTGAAGTGTCTTCATCGAGTTGGCGATGCGGTCGGGCACTGGGTTTTCCTTGCGGTAGAGCACTGTTGCGATAACGATTGCCACAACTGCGATTGCCACACTTGTGCCAGCAACACCCATATCGAGGTGAGTAATCAACTCTTTGCCGTCCCATGTAACGAACTTGCCAAACGGAATGAAACCTGCAACGCAGGAAACGATGGCAAGGATAATCAACGGAAGGGTCATCACCCATTCGCAATCGTGCGGAGTGTGATGGCTGTAGTCTGGTTTGCTCCACCAGAAAATGCGGTAGTAGAGGCGGAACATGTAGAATGCTGTCAAGCCTGCAACAACCGACATCCATACGCCCCAGAATGTGCTGTATTGATAAGCGGCTACAAGGATTTCATCCTTACTGAAGAATCCTGCGAATGGAGGGATACCTGCAATGGCAAGACAAGCAATAAGGAATGCGATGTGGGTTATCGGCATATATTTGCGAAGATTTCCCATAGCGTCCATCTCGTTGCTGTGGACCATGTGGATGATGGCACCGGCGCAAAGGAAGAGCAAGCCCTTGAACATTGCGTGGGTGAAGAGGTGGAACATTGATGCCATATAGCCTACTCCCTCATGGAGTTCTGGACGGGCAACACCGAGAGCAGTGAACATGAATGCAATCTGAGAAATGGTAGAGAATGCAAGCACGCGCTTGATGTCGGTCTGCGCACATGCCACGATTGCAGCATAGAGGGCTGTAATTGCGCCTGTAGCAGTGATGAGGTCGAGCACCTCAGGAGTGCCGAGGTAACGCGGGAACATACGTGCTACCAAGAACACGCCAGCAA
>CAVEIP010000059.1:0-1262 GCA_963615935.1 [Ruminococcus] lactaris
CTGCAGCCGCAGAGGCAGAAAATGCTGATGCTCCTGTTGAAGCTCCTGAAGCACCTGCTGCAGAGTAAGAGCATACGAATCTATAAAAATAGGCAAAAGTTGCGCAATGCACTTTTGCCTATTTTTTTGTGCCAAGATGACGGCAAAATAATACAGGAGGCATGTTTGTGCCTCCTGTTGTTGTGGAATGGCGGAGGAGTTGAACCTCGCAATATCACCGCTGTTAACGCTGCTCGCTACCGATGCGACCATCATTCCACTCCGCAAAGTTAAGAATAATTTGGGAAAAACAAAATTTAGCGAAGAGTAGTGTTAGTGTTGCTAGTAGGATGAAGTTTATTTTGGTGTGGTGGCGTACTTACAGCACGCAAATACTTGGTGGATAGCCATGCCCCATGTGAACATAGGGCTTTGGAACATTTCGCCTCTTCGAGGCTCGCTCATTCGCTCCGTGCTCTTATGCGCTAACAGACTTTTCGCGTGCCGAGGTGGGGATAATAAAAAAGGCTATGCCGTGGGGCATAGCCTTTATGTGACTCAGAAACGGTCGACTTATTCGTCGATGTTCTGGTTGAGTTTGTGCCATTCAGAAACTGCTGGAAGCACACCCATTGAGATAACCTCGTCGCGGAGAGCGCAAAGGTGCTTGTAGCTTTCGCGGAGGGCAGCCATCTCTTCTGGAGTGCCGACTGTCTCTTCGTACGAGCAGCCCTTAGCAGTGATAGTTGCTTCTACGGCCATCATGATGTGGTCGAAGCCCTTGAATGATACGTAGCGACCAGCAGGCCAACGGAACTCTTCGCCACCCATTGCTGCGCGAATCATTTCTACAGAAACGTAAGCAGGGCTCTGGAATGAAGAACGGCCACGGAGGTTGATGATGTTTGCACCACCCTTAGTTACTTTCTCTTGGATTTCTGCCCACTTGTCAGCAGGGAGTTTCTCTGTGCCGATGAGGTCGAGAAGTGGAGTGCCGCTAACCTTTGCAGTTGAAGCGAATACTGCCATTTGCTCGCCGTGGCCACCGTAAGTGCGGCAACCAGTTACTTCGTATTGAGGTACGTTGAAGTACTTAGCCAACTCGCTTTGCAGACGTGTGCTGTCGAGAGCGGCAAGAGTAGTTACCTGAGATGGCTTCAAGCCAGAGTAGAGGAGAGTGATCAAGCCAGTGATGTCGGCTGGGTTGAAGATTACAACGACGTGCTTAACGTCTGGGCAATATGCTTTGAGGTTCTTACCGAACTCTTCTGCGATGGCAGCGT
>CAVEIP010000059.1:1272-13256 GCA_963615935.1 [Ruminococcus] lactaris
GAGGAGGTCTTCGCGAGTCATGCCAGCCTTGCGGGCAGCACCACCTGAAGAAATCACATACTTAGCGCCTGTCAAAGCCTCTTTGATGTCGGTTGTGAAAGTGATGTTGCCTCCATCGAAACCGCAGTGGCGCATTTCTTCAGCCACACCTTCCAATCCAGGTCCGTAAGGATCGTAAAGGCAAAGGTTTGGAGTTAAACCCATCATCATGGCAGTTTGAGCCATGTTTGAACCAATCATACCGGCAGCGCCGACGATGGTCAACTTTTCATCTGTAAGAAACTTCATAGTTTTAATTTTTAAAAAGTCTGAAAAATAGTATTTTAACAAATGTTTTTGTTCCGTTTTGTCTTGTCAACCTGCCGCATCTGTAATCGCGAAGCGAAACGTGCGGCTTTCGGTTGCCTTTCGTTTTGCAAAGATAACGAAGTTTGCCCAAAGGTTGTTCATAAATAAAGATGAAACAACGGCGTAGTTTTGTTAATTTATTAAAACGTAAACGCATCTTTTCGTTACAGCACAGGACTCATCAGCCGAGCGCACGATTCTTTGAGTTTTTGCATGAACGGGCGGCGGCGCCATGTGGCGGAGGTGATGCGTGTGGTTTGCTCGAGGTCGTCGAAAAACACCTGCTTCATCTTCTTGTTTATATCTTTGTTGTAGATAAACGCGTTGCATTCGAAATTGTACTCCATGCTGCGGAAATCAAAATTGGTCGACCCTGTGGTGAAGAGTTCGTCGTCGATGACGATGGTCTTGGAGTGGAGCATCCCCGGCTCGTAGTAGTACACTTTTATGCCGGCGCGCAGACAGTCGCTGATGTAGGATCCCGACGCCCATTTGAGCATCCTTGAGTCGGGCTTGCGAGGAATCATTACGCGCACGTCAATCTTTGAAAGTGCAGCAGCTTGGAGCGCCTTTAGTAACCCCTCGGTGGGAAGAAAATAGGGCGTCTCAAGATAGATACATTTCTTAGCATTGGAGATAGCTTTGTTGAACATTAGCGCAATGTTGTGCCATTGCCCGACAGGCCCGCTCGAAAGGATTTGTATGCCAACGTCACCGTTGCGGCGGCTCTGAAACTCGCTGATGTCTTCGCCGTCGTCAAACTGCGGCAATTCCATAAACGCCCAGTCGGAGTGGAAGGAGTGGAGCAAACCGAGCACCGACGGACCGATGATACGCAGATGTGTGTCGCGCCAAATGCCGTCGTTGTCACCATAGACGTAGCGGTTGGCAATGTTCATGCCGCCGATATAGCCGATGGTGTTGTCGATGACGGTGATTTTGCGGTGGTTGCGCCAGTTCACTCTCGTGGCAAATTCAGGGAATGTGACCTTGAAGAATGGGTGCACATCGATGCCCGCATCCGCCATTCTCTGGAAGAACTGCTTTTTCACACCGAAGCATCCCACATGGTCGTAGATAATTCTCACCTTTACGCCTCGTAGAGCCTTGCCGATGAGTATGTCGCTAATTTCCTCGCCCAATTGGTCGTCGTTGAAGATGTAGAACTGGATGTTGATTGATGATTTTGCTGCTTTGAGATCGCGCTTGAAGGCTGCAAACAGCGATGCTCCGTCGATAAAGCATTCCACATCGTTGCCAGGAAAATAGGTAGCGCCCGAAAGCGAGTGTCCCAGGCGTATTTGCTGCTTGCTCTCCTCTGAAATCGGAAGTTTGGCGATGTCGGCTTGCTTGATGGGCTGTGAGTGGGCGAAGCGCTTCTTCAAACGCTTTGAAATCAGTGCTTTGTTTTTTATACTCCTGCCGAAGAAGAGGTAGAGCACAAGTCCCGCCACGGGGAGGAAGAAAAGCACCGTTATCCAGGCCAGCGAGCGCACAGGATTTCTGTTCTCCTTCAGTATGACGTAGATGATGGAGATAATTGTGGCTGAATACACTGCCATAAACAGCCAATAGAACCAATCTGTGAGCATTAGTGCTGGCATAGATGAAGATTTGTTATGCTAAGTTACGACTTGTTTTTGTGAAAAAGAAATTTTAACGCATAAATTTGCTCCTTGCCGAAAGAATGTGTCGGGAAATTTGTTGCGGTGATATTGTTTTATTGAAAGCATTTTCATAATTTTGCATAAGGCGAGTTGCGCACAAGCGTTTGGTCGGTTGTTAACTTGCTGAAACAAAAGTGAGAATACCCTATGAAGAAAGTTTTTACTATATTGCTTTTGGTGTTGGCATTGTCGGCGGTGCCGGCTTTTGCTGAGCAGCGTCCGGCGGTTGAGTATGTGGTCACATCTACAGCCGGCGGTAGGGGAGTGCTGACCATTGAAAACAACACCGACACACAGTGTCGGTTCACGGTCTATTCTATAACCGGGCAAGTGGTGCGCACTCTCGTTGTAAAGCCGGGAAGTGAGAAGGTGGAACTTGCCAAGGGTTTCTACATCGTGAAGAGTGACTACGGTAGTCAGAAAGTCGTGGTTAGATAATTAATTGACTTTGAAAAACTTAAAATCCATTTATTTGTTGTTATGACACCCCTTATTCGAAAAATCGTTACTGCCACAACTGTGGCTTCTGCGGCACTTTTGTGCCAGGGCATCACAGCCCAGACATTACCGTCGATTCCCGACAGTCAATTGGATGCTTATCCAACATATTCAGGCGACGACCTCGAACTGAAGGTCGATGCCGCAGGTACTCACTTTACCCTGTGGTCGCCAGGCGCTGATGCTGTGCGTCTGCACCTTTATGCCGATGGCCACAACGGCGCAGCCTATAAGACTGTTGAAATGGTGAAAGAGCCCGCTACGGGAGTGTGGCGCTACACCGCCTCGGAGAAACTCTACGGCAAGTACTATACTTTCCAGATATGCATGAACGGTCAATGGCTTAAGGAAACACCGGGCGTGTGGGCAAAAGCCGTAGGCGTGAACGGCCATCGTGCGGCAATCATCGACATGGCGAAGACAAACCCCGAAGGGTGGAATGCTGATACTTATGTGGTAACCACTCATCAGACTGATGCAATCGTTTATGAGATGCACCACCGCGACTTCTCCGCTCACCGCAACTCAGGCATTGTGAATAAGGGTAAGTTTGTGGCTATGCTTGAGCCCGACACTCACTCTGCCAACGGCGAACTCACTGGTATTGCCCATCTCAAGGAACTTGGTGTGACGCACGTGCATATCCTGCCGTCTTATGATTATAACACCGTCGACGAAACTCAACTCGCCGACCGTCAGTATAACTGGGGTTACGACCCTCTGAATTACAATGTGCCAGAAGGCTCGTACTCTACCAACCCGTCCGACCCTTATTGTCGCATTCGCGAGATGAAAGAGATGGTGCAGGCATTGCATAAAGCTGGCATCGGCGTGGTGATGGACGTGGTTTATAACCACACCGCTACCACTGATGATTCCAACTTCTCGCTCACGGCGCCTGGCTACTACTATCGCCATCGCCCAGACGGCTCCTATAGCGACGCTTCTGGTTGCGGCAATGAGACCGCATCCGACCGCAAGCAGATGGGCGACTATATTGTTAACTCGGTGAAATATTGGGCGCAGGAATACCATGTCGATGGTTTTCGTTTCGACCTCATGGCAATACACGACACGGAGACGATGAACCGCGTGGCATCGACCGTGCGCGCCATTAACCCCAATGCGGTTATCTATGGTGAAGGCTGGAGTGCTGGCGATAGTCCACTACCAGTGGAGCGTCGCGCTTTGAAGGAGAACGTTTCGAAGATGCAAGGCATTGCAGTGTTTAGCGATGATATACGCGACGCGGTTAAAGGTCACTATAGTCGTGCTGAGGACCGCGGATTTGCGTCGGGTAAGGCTGGTCAGGAAGAAACAGTGAAAATCGGCATTGTCGCTTCTACAGCGCATCCACAGGTGGACTACTCAAAGGGCAGCAACTCAAAGTTTGCCTACGCACAGTCGCCTGAAATGATAATGAACTACGTGTCGTGCCACGACGACATGTGTCTCACTGATAAACTCCGCACCTCAATGCCAGAGGAGAGCGACTCAGTGCGTCAGCGCATTGCTCGCCTGGCGCAAACAATCGTGTTTACCTCGCAAGGCACTCCGTTTATGTTTGCTGGTGAAGAGGTGTTCCGCGACAAGAAAGGCGTGCACAACTCGTTCTGCTCGCCAGACTCAATCAATGCAATCGACTGGAATCTTAAGCAACAGAATCGCGAGCAGTTTGACTACTACCGCAACCTCATCGCCCTGCGCAAGGCTCATCCGGCATTCCGCATGACCAATGCTGCCGACATTGCTCGCAACATCGTGTTTGACAATCTCAAGGGCGATTGCCTCGTGGGCTACACGATCAAGAACAACGCTAATGGCGACGCGTGGAAGGAAATCAAGGTGGTGTTTAACGGCAACGACAAGGACGTGACCGTGAATGTGGCCAAAGGCAACTGGACCATCGTGGCAGCCGACGGCAAAATCGACAAGGACGGCCTCGGCAAGGCAAAGGGCGGAAAGATGACAGTGGCATCGCGCTCAGCCTTGATCTTGGCAAAATAAATACTGAAATTTCAATATGGGCAACGACGACAAACTCCCAGTTACGCTCAACATTGCAGGCGAGCAACTCAAGACGGTGATTAACCGCGCCGATGAAGAAAGCATCCGTCGCATTGAGAAGGAAGTCACAGGACTTTTTGACCGTTGGCGCATAGCCTCGCCGATGCGGTCGAAGCAGCAAGTGCTTGCCATGGTGGCGTTTCAATATGCAAAACTCTACCACGATCAGGTGGATGCGAGTCAGGGTAGGGAAGCGTCGTTGCGCAATTTTATAGAGCAGTTCGAAAAGAGGCTCGATGAAATTGTGTTGGACGTCTGAATTATTTTCGCCAATGGCGTGAAAATAATGCCTGTGAAATTTCATTAATTCAAAATTAATTTCTTACTTTTGTAAAAATTTGGTTCAGAATGGCTGAAAGTTTATCGGAAATTTTTGGACGATTGCTTGCCAAACAGCAAATTCTTCTTGAACGCTATCATGTGTTGGAGGACAAATTGAAGGCGGCCGACAATAGGGTGAAAGAACTGGAGTCGGAGACAATGAAGCAGAAGGTGCGCATCGAGAAACTGGAGATGGACAACGAATATCTGCTGATGGTTCGCCAGATTGCTCCTAACAGGGAGACACTGAAGAAAGGCCACGATCTGATAACCAGATTGGTGCGGGATGTCGATAAATGTATCGAGCAACTCAAGGAATAATCTATGACAGCCGCAAGGCTATTGATATAAGGACATTAGGAAAAGCGAACCGTTTCTGCATGAAGTGCTAAGGGGCTTATTGTAAGTTGCGGGGGAGTGGTTAGAGACGTTGATAGACACCCACCCAAAAGGGAAAAAGAAATACCGCACCAATGGTGTGTGCCATAGGCACGCATTGTTGGCGCTTTTTTTATAACTTAACTAACTAGAGATAATATGATATTGAATGTGATAATAGCAGTTGTAGCCCTTGTTGTTGGAGGTGCTACAGTGCTTGTCGTTACCAGGAGGATGGCCCACACAAGAGCCAAGAATATAATTGAAGAGGCAAAGCTTGAGGCTGACGTCCTGAAGAAAAACAAACTGCTTGAGGTGAAGGAAACCGAACTCAAGATGAAGGCGGAGGTTGACAAGCAGGCCAACTCGCGGATGCAGAAAATTCAGGCTGCCGAGGCTAAGGCTAAACAACGTGAATTGCAACTCAATCAATTGCAGTCGGAAGTGCAGCGCAAGCGCAACGAGAACGACGCTATGAAAGCCTCTATCGAGTCGCAGATTGCTGCAGTTGAGATGCGCGAGCAAGAGGTGGACAAGATGCAGAAGAGCGTGCAGGAAACTCTCGAACACATCTCTGGCCTTTCGGCTGAAGAGGCAAAGGAGAAATTGGTTGAGTCGCTCAAGGACGAGGCCAAGACAGCCGCTGCTTCTTACATCAACGATATTATGGATGATGCCAAACTTACAGCCAACAAAGAGGCAAAACGCATCGTGGTGCAATCAATCCAGAGAGTAGCAACTGAAACAGCCATTGAAAACTCGGTGACAGTGTTCCATATCGACAGCGATGAAATCAAAGGCCGCATCATCGGCCGCGAGGGTCGCAACATCCGTGCCTTGGAGGCTGCCACTGGTGTGGAGATCATCGTTGACGACACCCCTGAGGCAATCGTGCTTTCAGGCTTCGATCCGGTGCGCCGCGAAATTGCTCGTCTCGCCCTTCACCAGTTGGTTGCCGACGGACGTATCCACCCGGCACGCATCGAAGAGGTTGTGGCAAAGGTGCGCAAGCAAGTTGAGGACGAAATTATCGAAACAGGTAAGCGCACAATCATCGACCTCGGTATACACGGACTTAATCCAGAACTTATCCGCCTTGTGGGTAAGATGAAATACCGCTCGAGCTATGGTCAGAACCTGCTCCAGCACTCACGCGAAACAGCCAACCTCTGTGCTATTATGGCATCGGAACTCGGCTTGAACCCGAAGAAGGCACGCCGCGCTGGCTTGCTCCACGATATAGGTAAGGTGCCTGATGAGGAGCCAGAGTTGCCACACGCTATTCTCGGTATGAAACTCGCTGAGAAGTACAAGGAGAAACCCGACATCTGCAACGCCATTGGCGCTCACCACGATGAGGTGGAGCAAACATCGCTTCTTGCTCCGATTGTGCAAGTGTGCGACGCCATATCAGGCGCCCGTCCAGGCGCCCGCCGCGAGGTTGTCGAGGCCTATATCATCAAGCGTCTTAACGACCTTGAGCAGTTGGCACTTTCTTATCCAGGCGTAATCAAGACCTATGCCATCCAGGCAGGCCGCGAACTTCGTGTGATTGTCGGTGCCGACAAACTCGATGATGCAGAAACAGAGAAACTTTCAGCCGTTTTGGCACAACGCATACAAGAAGAGTTGACCTATCCGGGACAGGTGAAAATCACTGTTATCCGTGAAACCCGTTCGGTAAGTTACGCTAAATAGAAGGAGTGCCGGAAATGGATGATTCACAGGATAAAGACCTGGAGAAACGACGCATTTTCAAGCCTTTGGCAAGTGAGCCGCGTGGCAAACTGAATTGCTACGACTGGCTCGGTGATGTGCCTGGCGAGAAGAATGTGTTTGACATGGTCGAGGTGCAGTTTAAAAACACCCGCAAGGGCTACTACCGCAACAGCATGAATCTGCCGCTGAAGATTGGCGACATGGTTGCCGTTGAGGCGAGTCCGGGTCACGACATCGGCCGCGTGTCGCTTGTCGGCAAGTTGGTGGCTTTGCAGATAAAGAAAGCCAACCTTCGTCCGGACGTGGAGATCAAGCGAGTGTTCCGCAAGGCGAAAGCCTCCGATTTGGAGAAGTTTGAGGCGGCCAAGGCGCGCGAATACGAAACGATGATTCGCTCGCGCCAAATTGCCAAGGACTTGAATTTGAATATGAAGATTGGCGACGTCGAGTATCAAGGCGACGGAAACAAAGCCATCTTTTACTATATTGCCGATGAGCGCGTAGATTTTCGCCAGCTCATCAAGGTGCTTGCCGACGCATTTCGCGTGAGAATCGAGATGAAGCAGATTGGTGCGCGTCAGGAAGCCGGCCGCATTGGCGGTATCGGTCCCTGCGGACGCCCGTTGTGCTGCTCCAGTTGGATGACCAACTTTGTGTCGGTGGCAACCAGTGCAGCACGCTATCAGGACATCTCGCTCAACCCACAGAAATTGGCTGGCCAGTGCGCCAAACTGAAATGCTGCCTTAACTACGAGGTTGATGCCTATGTGGAGAGCGTAAAGCAACTCCCGTCGAAGGAAATCCGTTTGGAGACGAAGGACAACACCTACTTCTACTTCAAGGCGGATATCTTCAGCCGGATGCTGACTTATTCCACCGACAAGAATGTGCCTGCCAACCTTGTAACTATCCCTGCAAAAAGGGCGTTTGAGGTGATTGCGCTCAACAAAAACGGAGTGAAGCCCGACAACCTTGACGGCAAAGGCAACGAGGAGAAGGAGCGCAGTGCATTTGGCGACATTCTTGGTCAGGACAGTCTGACGCGTTTCGACAAGGCAAAGAAGAAAAAGCGCAAGAAAGGTAACGGCGGCAATCCTAACTCTAGCGAGGGCAAGGACGGCGCAGAAGGCCGATCGGAAAACCGTCAGCGAGGCAACGGACGCCGTGGCAACGACGCTCCGCGGCAGCAGCAAGGTGGCGAGGGTAAGGATGGTGCCGACAATCGTCAAGAAGGTCGCCAAGAAAACCGACAAGAAAATCGTCAGCGTCAGGGCGGAGGCAACAACCGTCAGCGTCGAGGTGGCGACAATGGCAATCGCCGTGGAGGCAATGGTGGAGAGCAAGGCCGTAGCAACCGGTCGCCGCGCCGCGACAACCGCAATGACGGACAACGAGGTAAAGACAATGGAAACAAACCAAAATCATCGGAACCGAAGCCAAGTGGCGAATAAGATTGCCGCGATGCTCTTGGTGGCTTCATTCGGCCTGCTGACCACTATGTGTTCGCCAGGCGGAGCCTTCGACAGTGATTTTAAAACGATAAACACCAATGGCTGGTCGAAGTCCAGCCCATTGGTGTTTTTACAACCAGACAGCGTGCGTAGCGTAGAGGCTTACGACATTGCAATAGATGTGCGTCACGACAACGACTATCCTTACCGCAACTTGTCGCTAGTGTTGGACTACCTGAAGGGCAACAAAGTTGTGGAGCACGACACCGTAAGCATTGAACTCTGCGACAAGTATGGCGATTGGGGCGGCTCAGGTCTGGGCAAGTACTTTCAGAAGCAGCAGGTTGTGAAGCAACGAGTGCGGTTGGGTACTTACGACCGCGTTGTCGTTTGGCACAACATGCGGTGCGAGAAGGTAACCAACGTGTCTGATATCGGTTTGACCTATTTTAAGGCGAACTGACAGGATCACGTTGTTGTTATAATTAAAAGAGAAGTTATAAAAACATATATGTCAAGCACAAAAACTGTCAGCTGGGCGGAAACCGATGCCCTCGCTTTCGATATGGACGGCACTCTCTGGGATGCCGTCGACTCCTATTGCGAAATCTGGAACCAGTGCTTCTCCAAACTCGGTTACCCGCGCACGGTGGCGCGACAGGAACTGATTGACTGCATGGGGCTGAACCTTCATGAGATTCTCCGCCGGCTTGTGGGCGACGACATCCCCTTCTCGCCCGACGAGTTTCTTGCCGATGTGGCTATGGTGGAGGACAGGCTGATGCCTCGGCTTGGTGGGCGCCCTTATCCAGGTGTTGTCGACGGCTTGCGACGCCTGTCGCGGAAATACCGCATCTTCTTGCTGAGCAACTGCGGCTCGAGCGGTCTCGAGAATCTGATGGACTTTCTTGATATCCGACCCTTGGTCGAGGAGGCTGTGACCTATGGCGCTACACAGCGCGAAAAGGCCGTAAACTTGCGGATGCTTGCGGAGAAATACGGATTGCGTCAACTCGTCTATGTGGGCGACACCGACGGCGATTGTCGCCAAACCCATCTTGCTGGCATGCCTTTTGTATTTGCTTCCTATGGCTTCGGTAATTGCACAGATGCCGAAATGTCAGTCGGCTCGTTCGACGAACTTGTAGAAAAATTTGACAACATAAAATAACGGACTATGAATAGAAATGTATCTGTCTCGGAATTGAATATGCGCACTCGCAAACTTCAGGACATGATGGAGAATGCGGGATTCGACGCTATTCTTGTCAGCACTAACGCCAACCTCTACTATTTGTCGGGTGGCGTTTTCAGCGGTTATGTCTATATCCCGGCAAGCGGCAACGCAATCCAGTTTGTTCGCCGCCCTGTCAACAAGACCGGCGAGGGAATTGTGCATATCCGCAAACCTGAACAGATTCTTGAACATTTGCGGGCTGAGGGATTGCCATTGCCGCAGCACTTGGCGCTCGAACTCGACACAATGTCGTATTCCGACGCCGCGCGGTGCCAAAAGGCTTTCGGTCTTGATTCCGCTGGCAATGCATCTCCACTGTTGGCTCAGGCACGCTCGGTGAAGTCCGACTTCGAGATTGGACTGCTTCGCGAGTCGGGTGTGCGCCATTGTGGCTCTTACCGACGCATCTCCGGGCTCTATCACGAGGGCATGACCGACGTGGAACTGCAGATTGAGATTGAGCGCATTCTGCGCCTTGATGGATGCATCGGCTTGTTCCGTATCAACGGTTCGTCGATGGAAATTTTTATGGGCAACATCCTTGCGGGCGACAATGCCGATAATCCAAGTCCTTACGACTTTGCGATGGGAGGCGAGGGCCTCGACCCATCTCTTCCCGTGGGCTGCAATGCGTCAATTATCCGTCCGGGCAACACAGTGATGATTGACATGAACGGTAACTTCACTGGTTACATGACCGATATGACCCGCTCATTCTATGTTGGCTCGCTTGATGCACATGCAGCCAAGGCTCACCAACTCTCCATCGACATCCACAACGCCCTACGCTCGTTTATCAAACCGAGCGTTGAGGCTAAGGCTGCCTACAATCTTGCGGTGGAAATGGTTGAGAAGGAAGGCGAACAGGACTACTTCATGGGGCATGCGCAGAAGGCTGGATTCATCGGTCACGGTGTAGGCATCGAGGTGAATGAATGGCCTGTGTTGGCTCCTCGCAGCAAGCATGTATTTGAAAAGGGCAACGTGATTGCCATCGAACCTAAGTTTGTTATTCCCGGCGTTGGCGCTGTGGGCATCGAAAACACCTATGTGGTGACCGACAACGGTCTGGAATGCCTCACTCCTATGCCTGAGGAAATTTCGGAACTTTTGTAATTCTTATGAATCTGAAAGAAAAGATAAACAGAAAAATATTTCACACCGTCGGCGAGGTGGCAGACTCCATTGGGCAGCCTTGCTACATTGTTGGCGGCTATGTGCGCGACATATTCCTTAACCGTCCGTCGTCCGACATCGATTTTGTTACCGTGGGCGGCGGCATTAAACTTGCAGAGGCTTTGGCAAAGCGCCTCGGCCCGAAAACTTCGTTGGCGGTGTACCGCAACTACGGCACTGCACAACTGCGCTACCACGGATTGGAACTGGAGTTTGTGGGCGCGCGCAAGGAGTCGTACCACCGCGAGAGCCGCAACCCGATAGTGGAGGACGGCACTCTCGACGACGACCAAAAGCGCCGCGACTTCACAGTGAATGCGCTGGCTATTGCCATCAATGCTGACAATTTTGGTGAACTCGTTGACCCGTTTGGCGGCCTTGATGATATGGAAAAGCGCATCATCCGCACTCCCCTCGACCCCGATGTGACGTTTTCCGACGACCCTCTGCGCATGATGCGCGCCGTGAGGTTTGCCACGCAGTTGGGTTTCGAAATCCTGCCGGAAACGTTTGAGGCCATTGCCCGCAACCGCGAGCGCATCGCCATCATCTCGCGTGAGCGCATCGCTGTGGAACTGGAGAAAATCGTGCGTTCGCCTCGCCCGTCGAAGGGCTTCATGCTCCTCGAACAGTGCGGCTTGCTCGAACTTATCTTCCCTGAGTTGCACGCGCTGAAAGGTGTTGAAACGAAGGACGGCCGCGGGCACAAGGACAATTTCCTTCACACCATGCAGGTGCTCGACAACGTGTCGGAGAAGTCGGACAAGGAATGGTTACGTTGGGCGGCAGTGCTTCACGACATTGCCAAGCCAGTGACCAAACAGTACGACCCGCACCTCGGCTGGACATTCTACAACCACAACTTCATTGGCAAAAAGATGATTCCCGGCATATTCAAGCGGATGAAACTGCCGATGAACGAGAAGATGAAATATGTGCAAAAACTCGTTGAACTCCATATGCGTCCCATTGCTCTCGTAGAGGACGAGGTGACCGACTCTGCAGTGCGCCGTCTGCTCTTCGATGCTGGCGACGACATCGAGGACCTTATGATTCTCTGCGAGGCCGACATTACCTCGAAAAATCCCGAGAAGGTGAAGCGCTTCCTGCATAACTATCAGG
>CAVEIP010000059.1:13266-13704 GCA_963615935.1 [Ruminococcus] lactaris
GAGAAGGACCGCATCCGCAATTTTCAGCCGCCAATCGATGGAGACGAGATTATGCGCTTGTTTGGCATGCAGCCCTGCCGTGAGGTTGGCGAAATCAAGGAACATCTGAAAAATGCCATCCTCGACGGCCAGATTCCCAACGAGCGAGAAGCGGCTTTCAAGTTGATGCTCGAAGTGGCGGAAGGCATGGGATTGCACCTCAAAGAAGGCGAAAAAGGGGTTTAAATCCTTATTTTCTACAATTTTAGATAAAAAACGAGGCAAAGGTTACGGTTATTTGAAAAAAAAATGCGATATTTGCATTCGCGTTTGAGAAAACAGTGCTGAAACGAGTCGGTTTTCTCTTCGTATGGAAAAGAAAATCAATTAAATAACTAATTAAAAATATATAAAAATGACTAAAGCAGATATCGTAAATGAAATTTCGAAATCTACAGG
>CAVEIP010000060.1:0-13667 GCA_963615935.1 [Ruminococcus] lactaris
CAATCACATTCGTCGTGTTGCGAAGAATGTGGACAACCTCACCAACCAACTCAGCTTCCACAAACACATAGCCAGAATAGAGAGTACGCTCTTTAACGACTTTCTTTCCAGCCTTTGTGGTAGAGTAAATCTTTTCAGTAGGAATCAATACTTGAGACACATAGTCGCCCAGCGAAGTATTTTTAATTTGGGCATCGAGTAATTCTTTTACCTTAGCCTCCTTGCCTGATATGGCACGGAGCACATACCATTCCTTTTTACCTGCCATGACTTATTTGCCTAAACCGTAAATCGTTTCCATTATGAAATTAATCACCTCGTCAACACCCCAAATAATCAATGACAGAATGATGGAAGCTACCAATACA
The DNA here is from genome assembly GCA_963615935.1 of [Ruminococcus] lactaris. Classification (GTDB taxonomy): domain Bacteria; phylum Bacteroidota; class Bacteroidia; order Bacteroidales; family Muribaculaceae; genus Limisoma. The sequence goes on from CAVEIP010000060.1 coordinate 369, forward strand.
ATCATTGCGCTGTTGACAAGCTGCGTTCTTGTTGGCCAAGAAACCTTATAAACGAGCTCGTTATAAGATTCCTGGATATCCGCAAACAGTTTATTAAATACTTTCATTTTCTTAATTCTTAGCACAGGACGAGAGGCTCGAACTCCCGACACCCGGTTTTGGAGACCGGTGCTCTACCAACTGAGCTAGTCCTGTATATTAGTCGGCTGGCTTTCGTCAGCCGACTTTTTATTGTAAACTATCGAATAGTATTATTCAACGATTTCAGTAATTTGACCAGAACCTACTGTACGGCCACCTTCACGGATTGCGAAACGAAGACCCTTGTCGCAAGCTACTGGAGTAATCAACTTAACTTGGATAGTTACGTGGTCACCAGGCATTACCATTTCTACACCTTCCGGAAGAGTGATCTCACCAGTTACGTCAAGTGTACGGATGTAGAATTGTGGACGATAGTGGTTGTGGAATGGAGTGTGACGGCCACCTTCCTCTTTCTTCAAGATATAAACCTGAGCCTTGAATTCATCGTGAGGTTTAACCTGTCCTGGGTGGCAGATAACCATACCACGCTTGATTTCGTTCTTGTCGATACCACGGAGAAGAAGACCTACGTTATCACCTGCTTCACCTTCGTCCAAAATCTTGCGGAACATCTCAACGCCAGTTACAACTGACTTCTTGTCTGCACCAAGACCAAGGATTTGAACTTCGTCGCCAACCTTAACGCGACCAGCCTCGATACGACCTGTTGCTACAGTACCACGACCTGTGATTGAGAATACGTCCTCAACTGGCATCAAGAATGGTTTATCAACGTCACGTGGAGGAAGTGGAATCCAAGTATCAACTGCATCCATGAGCTCCATAACCTTGTCTTCCCAAGCTGGCTCACCGTTCAATGCACCGAGGGCAGAACCACGGATGATTGGAGTGTTGTCACCATCATATTCGTAAGAAGAAAGAAGATCACGCATTTCCATTTCAACAAGCTCAAGCATCTCCTCGTCGTCGACCATATCACATTTGTTCAAGAATACAACCAAACGTGGTACGTTTACTTGGCGAGCCAAAAGGATGTGCTCACGAGTCTGTGGCATAGGACCGTCAGTTGCAGCAACTACGATGATAGCGCCGTCCATCTGAGCAGCACCAGTTACCATGTTCTTCACATAGTCGGCGTGTCCCGGGCAGTCTACGTGTGCGTAGTGGCGGTTTGCAGTTTCATACTCAACGTGAGATGTGTTGATTGTGATACCACGCTCTTTCTCTTCAGGTGCGTTGTCGATTGAGTCAAATGAACGCAACTCAGAAAGACCTTTCTTTGCCAATACAGTAGTGATAGCGGCAGTCAAGGTAGTTTTACCGTGGTCAACGTGACCAATAGTACCGATGTTAACATGCGGTTTGGTTCTTTCGAATTTCTCTTTTGCCATAACTTTATGCTTTTATTTATGTTTGACTAATTCAGTTATATTTTTCCTAATCTTGAGCCGATGGCGGGAATTGAACCCGCGACCTCTTCCTTACCAAGGAAGTGCTCTACCCCTGAGCTACATAGGCAATTGAGCGGAAGACGAGGCTCAAACTCGCGACCCTCAGCTTGGAAGGCTGATGCTCTATCAACTGAGCTACTTCCGCATTGTGTGGGCGAAGATGGATTCGAACCACCGAAGGTATAAACCAGCAGATTTACAGTCTGCCCCATTTGGCCACTCTGGTATTCGCCCTTTTTGAGCCTCTTGTCGGATTCGAACCAACGACCCCGAGATTACAAATCACGTGCTCTGGCCAACTGAGCTAAAGAGGCTTGTTGCACACCAACATAAGTCGGAAAGCGAGTGCAAAGTTACGCAAATAATTTTATCTCCAAAACTTTTTCCAAGAATTTTCAAAAAAAAATTCAGCAAACGTCTTGTTCTTGCCTTTTTACACCCTCCCGACATGGGAAAATCAACCGAAATCCCACTTCTCACTCCGCCCTACCAACGAAATAGGCTCGGACGAGAGCCCGAGCCTATACATATTTTTGTCCGCCTTCAGCGGTTACGCTTTCTTTGCGCGCATACAGTCCCAAATGAGGTATGCAATGAGGAGCACATACATAATGATGCCGCCCACTTGCAATGTCGACTCATCGAAGCCGCAGGTGTATTCAAATCCAGCGAAACGCATACCTGCGCTGACCACACCCATGAGGGCACCGCCGGCAATAAAGCCGCTGGCGAGCAATGTACCGCGATCGGTGCGGGCTGTGTTGACTGCTGAGTCTTTTGAACGGGTTGAAACGAACCAGTTAATCAAACCGCCGACAAGGAGCGGTGCATTGAGTTCCATCGGGATAAACATACCGAGGGAGAATGCCAATGCCGGCACGCCGAGCCAGTTGAGGAGCACCGCAAGAATTGCACCTACGCCATAGAGCAGCCACGGGGTGTTGCCACCCATCATCAACGGCTCAATAACGCCCGCCATTGCATTAGCCTGTGGCGCTGCAAGGGCGTTAGGGCCAGAGAAGCCATATACTTTTGCAAGGATAAGGATTACGCCGCCCACTGTGGCTGCCGACACGAGTGTGCCGACAAGTTTCCACTGCTGCTGTTTTTGCGGCGTGGAACCGAGCCAATAGCCGATTTTCATATCGGTAACCATACCGCCTGCCATTGAGAGTGCCGTGCAGACTACGCCTCCGATAATCATCGAGGTCACGATGCCACTTGCGCCTTTCAGGCCGATTGCAACAAATACCGCCGACGCTACAATAAGTGTCATCAGGGTCATTCCGCTGACTGGGTTGGAGCCTACGATTGCGATTGCATTGGCTGCCACCGTGGTGAAGAGGAATGCAATGATGGTTACAACAAGGAATGCGACTATGGTCTGGAAGATGTTGTGGATAACGCCGAAATAGAAGAACGCAAAGGTCACCAACAATGCTGCAAGAAGAGCAAAGGAGAGCACCTTCATCGAAATATCTTTCTGAGTGCGTTTCACCTTGACTGCCTCACCACCTTTACCGCGGAGTTCACGGCCTGCAAGACCTACAGCGGAGCGGATGATGCCCCACGACTTGATGATACCAATAATACCCGACATAGCGATACCGCCGATACCGATGTAGCGGGCTTGTGTCTTGAAGAGCACTTCGGGGTCGATGGCTGCCGCCTCAGGGCTCATGCCGAGCAAAGGCACAATCACGTACCAGATGAATGCGCTACCTGCAAAAATAATGAAGCAATATTTCAGACCTACGATATATCCCAAACCGAGAACGGCTGCTCCAGTGTTGATTTTAAACACCATCTTTGCCTGACTTGCCACGTGGGCGCCAAACTCAGTTGCCTTGGTGGTTAGTGTTTCAGCCCACCAGCCGAAGGTTGAAAGGAGGAAGTCGTAGATACCACCCACAAGGCCGGCAATGACGAGTGGTTTGACTTGGCTGCCGGCTTTCTCGCCAGAGATGAGCACCTGTGTGGTTGCTGTTGCCTCCGGGAACGGGAACTTGCCGTGCATATCCGAAACGAAATATTTGCGGAACGGGATGAACATCAGCACTCCGAGCACACCGCCGAGGAGCGAACTGAGGAAGATTTCCACAAAACTTACGGTGATTGCATCGCCATAGGTGGCTTGCAAGATATAGAGCGCCGGAAGGGTGAAGATTGCTCCGGCAACCACGATGCCTGACGATGCACCGATTGATTGGATTATCACGTTTTGGCCGAGGGCGTTTTTCTTCTTCAATGCGCCCGACACTCCTACTGCTATGATAGCAATAGGTATAGCCGCCTCAAACACCTGTCCCACTTTCAGTCCGAGATAGGCTGCTGCCGCGCTGAAGATGATTGCCATCACCAGACCCATTATCACGGAGTAGGGTGTAACCTCGGGATACACCTTGTCAGGGTGCATCACTGGGACGTACTCTTCTCCCGGTTTGAGTTCGCGGAAAGCGTTTTCAGGAATTCCTGCTTCCTGTTTCTGTTTTTCGTCTTCCATTATTATTTATTTTTTGATGATTAATATTCGCTTTTCACAGACTGCGAAGTTACGAAATTACGACAATAAATGAAAGCGTTGCGCAAAAAAGCCGTGTGTTTCTACCGCCGACGCTCCACCGCAAGGTAGTATACGGCTATCACCGCAAGGGTCAGAACTTCGGAGACCGACAGTGCCATCCACACGCCTACAGTTTCAAGCACACAGGGCAGCAGCAGAAAACTCGGCACAAGGAATACGAATCCACGCAGGACGGCAAAAGCGGTTGCCGGAACGATGCGCTCGATGCTTTGGAAATAACCAATGAAGGTGAGGTTGAGCACAAATGCAACAAATGCGGCAGCATAGACCGGGAAACCTTCGACGGCGATTTGCGCTGGCGCCGACTGGAGGTCGACAAAGAGTCCAACAAGGAGCCGTGGACAGAACACAAACAGCAGCGTGGCCACGGCGCCGCAACCGACGGCGGTGGAGGCGGCAATATGTTCGGCTGAACGCACCCGCTGGCGGGCACCGAGACCGTAGTTGTAACTGATTATTGGCTGGGCGGACTGCGCAATGGCGTTGCCTATCATAAAAACGAACGGCATATAGTAGCAGGCTATGCCGAAAGCGCCTACGCCATCGTCGCCGAGGTATTTCATAAACACTTGGTTGCCCATAAACATGAGCATCGCGAGGGTGGCTTCTGCAAGAAGTGCCGAGGAGCCTATGCCGCACTGTTTTGCAACGTTGCGCAGCCCTCCGCGCAAGGCGTCGATACGCCACACTACCTTAACCGCCTTTGCATTACGACTAAGATACCACAATGCCATTACACCTCCAGTGATGATACTTAGGGTCGATGCCACAGCGGCTCCCATCAGCCCCCACCCTATTGGAAAGATAAACAGCCAGTCGAGCGCCGTGTTGAGCAACGCTGGCACCACACTGCACATCATGGCATAGCGGGGCGAGCCGTCTAGGCGTATGGCAAAAAGTCCGACCGCCGACCACATCTGGAACGTGAGTCCAGGGACAAACCACATAAGGTATTCGCGAGCCATCGGCAATAGTGTGGTGGAAACGCCGAGCAAGCGCAGCGTGGCATCGGGGAATATCATTATCACAACCGTAGGCACGGCGGTAACAATAGTGACAAGGGCAATGGCCTGGGTGACGTGGCGGCTGGCCTCGTCGGACTTGCCGTGCGACATGAGGATTGACGCGGTGACCGACGAGCCGGCGCCCACCATCAGTCCAACACCAGTAAACAGCATGAGCAGCGGCACGCAGATATTGATTGCAGCAATACCGTCGCCTCCTACACCGTGTCCCACAAAAATGCCGTCGATGGCAGTCATTGCCGAGATGGCGAGCATGCCCATCAACGTCGGCAAAAAAATCTGGCGAAACAGTTCGGATACTTTCATTTTAGCGAAATCGAGTTCTTGTGTCATAAAAAAACTTTTAGTCGTTAAACAAAATAGGCCAGACAAGTTGATGGTTCTACCCATTCATCTTGTCCAGCATCTATGATAATTCCTGCCCTCCGATGAGGATTACGTCTATAATCGCATTGCAAAGTTAGCAATTTCCCTCAACACCAAAAAATTTTTGGCAGAGAGCACAAAAAGGGCCGCCTCCTCACGAAGACAGCCCCTTTGCAAAAGTATATTAAAACGGAGTATTATCCATTAACGACGGTGACCTACGTTCTGACCATGCTTATAAACTGTTGCGCTCCAACGAGCATTGTTAGTAAGCACGAGTGTAACGTCGTATGTTCCGTCTTCGTCACACTTGATGTTAGCACCATTGTTCTCATCAAGGTCGAAGAGGCTTCCGCCAAGGCTGAAGTCCCAAGCGTCATTGAAGCGGAATTTGTATTCCTTGCCGCCAATGAGATCCATTGTGCCCGACCATACGAGGTTGCCTTCGTAAGTAAGGTCAGTGTCCTCGTTCCAGCCACCAGGAGTTGCATCACCGATAACACCTACCGACAAAACTTCCCATGCCGACCAAGTCAAGGCTGAAGTGTCGAGAGTGAAGAAGTAGATGCCGCCGTGCTCCAATTTGAGGTTGCCTGCGCCACCGTCTGTATCAAGTGTGCCGTCTTCGTCACCAGCGCCATAGTTAGTACCATTCCAGTTAGTCTGGGTAGAGAACTTAAACTCGAACGCTGCGTCACCAGCTGCCGACATGTCAACGAAACCAGTGTGAGAGCCTTCATTACGCTCGTATATGAAGGTGCTTGCATTGTGGGTCCAAGAGTTGAATCCACCAACTGCGTAGAGGGTCGGAGTGTAAGTCTGTACCATGAATGTGAGCTCCATCATGTTGATGGTAATCTTATAGTCGCCAGCAGCAGAAACTGGGAATGGACGTGCTTCCTCAGAGAATACGAGGCTGCCGCTCAAACCGCCGTCAGCAGGACCGTAGGCATAGAGATACTCATTGCCTGGATCAGCCTTTGCTGCTTCAATGTTGCTTGCGCTCATAATCTGGTAAGAACCAACTTTCAATGTTGTTACCATAGAGAATACTGGGTCTGCATAGACGTCTTCATCGCTGTGGAGGAACTTGATTGCATTGTCTGCCCATCCTTCTGGGAACGAGCCGTCAACCAGGTAGTAAGCATCTTCAATCTTGATGCCAAGGTCGATTGGAGTCACTTGCAACGATGTTGCTGCGAAGTAAGTGTCAGCACCGCCGAGGCGTACTGTAGTGCTGTTGTGAGTCAAAGTAACCTCAAAACGCACAAATGTTGCTTGAGCGAATGGGCTCTTGCCGAAGATGGCACGATGGATGTTGTCCCAATCTTCATAGTTCACTTTGGCAACCTTATCTTCTACAGTAGTAGTGATTGTCGAATATTTCTTGAAATCTTCAGTCTTGGAGATTTGCATATCAACATTGATAGTGCTGCCCTCCGGTTGATCCTTGAGTTCAACGATGTTGAGCACAGGAATCAAAGTGTTGCTATCTCTGTAGTCTGCCAATTTGAGTTCGGCAGGGAGAGCCTGGCTTACGGTAAGACCGTCGGCGCTCATCACAGTTTCCTGAGGATTGCTTTGCGGTGCCGATGGATCTTCGATGTCGTCGCAGGCAGTGAATCCCATCGCCAAAGCCAATGAAAGTAATATACCTAATTTTTTCATTTTCTGTCTTTATTAATGATTCGAGTTAATCGGCTCTCCGCGGCGGCGGTTGCCCGCCACCGTGGTCGGCCTGATTGCTTTTATTCAGTGACTGGTGTCATTTCAACAGTCATTGCCTTCAAGTTAACGACAATCTTTACCTTGCCGCCTGCCCAACTTGAGTATTGGAATGAACCTTTACCCTTAACAACAGAGCCGCTATAACCAACGCCGTCAATCCAATCGATGTCAACAGGATTGTCATCAACCTGTGAGCCGACAGAGTCACCTGCATCCCAACCAGTGAGGGCTGAGTAGAAGCGGAATTGGAACTGACCTGCAGGGATGTCAAACACACCTGTGTAGATTTTGCTGTCGATCTGGTCTGCAGCCTCTTCAAGAGTCCAGCCAACATACTTGTCGGCATTGCCCTTAGATGGCTCGTTCCAACCTGAGCAAGAACCAACGAGGTAAATCTTGCCAGGCAACTTCAGGGCGAAGTACTCTTTCACTTGGTTAAGCACAACCACATTTGAGAGGATGTCGTAAGAAGCGGCATCGTCAGTCTTGAGGTAGTCGCTCACCTTAGAGAGCACGCGGAAATAAACCTTGCGCGCTGGCTCGTCAGTGTAGTTGTCTTCGCTTGTAACGCCACGGAGTTTGCAAACGGCCTCAGCAATGCTGCTCTCTGGCACGTTGACAGAACATGTTGTATACTCTTCGCTGAGTTGCACATACTTGCCTTCTGCGAAAGCCTCATCGAGGGCAACCTGCACGAAATAGTGTGCAATGATACCAGGACCATAGTTAGGCTGAGAGAACGTGAGGTTCAATGTGCCTGATGGTGTCAAGTTATAATAAAGATTGGCTGTAGCAGGTGTGTTGAGCACAAACTCGGTCGGTTTTTGGAGCACCGGATCCTTGTCGTCCTCGCATGAGCAAAGGCCAAACACGACCACTGCCAACAGCATCAAGACATTTATATATTTTTTCATTTTTTCTTGAGTTTTGTGAAGTTAAACTGATATTAGTAACCTTCGTTCTGACCGAGTGTTGGGACAAACTTGGTTGGAATAGCGTAAACCTTGCGAGTCTCGTCGATTGAACGGCCGCGGAGTGTACCGCCCTTCCATGACCATACGTAAGAGCTGCCGGTGAACTTGCCGAAGCGAATCATATCGCTACGACGGTGTCCTTCCCAGTAGAGCTCGCGTGCGCGCTCCTCAAAGAGGTTTTCGCTTGTAAGGAGGATGTGGCTCATGCCTGCACGGTCGCGTACGGCGTCGAGTTTAGCCTGGCCGTCGCAGCCTGTTGCTCCGTGGAGTTCGCACTCAGCAAGCATCAGGTAAGTGTCGGCAAGACGGAACAATGGGAAGTCAGTGCTATTGAAGGTGCTTACCTTTGTTGCTCCTGTTGCGTTGTAGTAGTCAGTAGATTTTGTATAGACGTATTTCACGCACATCAAGCCGTGGCCATCAGCGCCCCAGTCACCGAGATCCTCGAGGTCATTGCTCAACTGTCCGTTGTTGGTGCTGATGAGGCAACGTACATCGTCGGAATCAAACATGTCGTAGAGTTCTGGACGTACGCGTGGACCACCCCAACCTGTACCTTGAAGGCCTTGTACCGATGCGTCCACGTTAGTATTGTAAGCACCGCAAGAAAGGTAGGTTGTACCACCATAAGTCTGCTGGTTGTTCTCGTCCTGAGGAAGAGCCCAAAGGATTTCACCGTTGCCTGCATATTGATCGTTGTCGGCGCAGAACAGATACTTGTAAGTTGGAGCAAGAGTGATGCCCGACTTCAAGATTTCGTTACATGCGTTTGCACATTCCTGCCATTTTGCGGTACCTGTGTAGACTTCTGCATTGAGGTAGAATTTTGCAAGAAGCATATAGCCGGCTTCTTTCGATACGCGGAACTTGGTCTGATTTGCTGCAGTAGGAAGTTGTGCAACTGTTTCAGCTAATTGAGGAACAATCTTCTCAAAAATTTCCGCACGTGTCAATGTTGGAGGTGTTGCACCTACTGTAGAGTTCTCGTCAGTGTACGGGCCCTTGCCGAAGCAGTCCATCATGTGATAGTAAGACAATGCACGGATTACAATTGCCTCACGTTTCATCTCTGCGATTTCTTCATCTGAGAATTTTTCCTCTTTATCTGCTAATTGACTCTTTGCCTTGTCGATTGTGCGGATAAACTCGTTGCACATGTTGATTTGGAATGTGAAACGCGACATTGCTTCATAGAGCCAGTGGTTGTCGGCTGTCCAAGTGGAGAAATCCAACTCGTCGATACCTGCGTCGTTCCAGTTCTTACCAATCAATGTTTCATCGGTAGGAAGCTCTTCAAGGTTCCAAAGTTGACGCATATATGTACCGGCACCGCCATCGTCAACCGTAATGTCGGAACCACCTTGTGGACCTGAAACGATCAAGCCATTGTAGAGTTGATAGAAGAATGCTTTATATTCTTCTTTTGTAGTCAACTCAGTCTTGCTGTTTGGGTCGTTTGGCTGCATGTCAAGGTCGCCGACGCACGACGGCATTACCATCATTGAGCATGCGAGGCAGCCATATGCCAATATATTTCTGAATTTCTTATTCATGTCTGTAACGATTTAATGATTAGAATTGTGCCACAAGACCGATTGTGAAGGTTACAGGACGTGGATAGACTTGCTTGTCTACACCACCTGCAACTTCTGGGTCAAGACCTTTGTATTTGGTGATTACAAATGGGTTTTGAACGGCTCCGTACAAACGAAGACGGAGGTTGTTCTTCAAAAGTGATGGCCAAGTGTAGCCGAGCGTGATGTTGTCGCAACGCAAGAAACTTGCATTCTGTACGAAGTAGTCGCTCGTGCCTTGTGTCAAGTTGATTTCTTCGAAGAGGTAAGTGTCGGCCATCAAGTTGCCCAATGGGAGTGATGATGTGGTCGAAATCGAAGAGTTGGCTACCTGCATGTCGTTAAACACGTAGTTGCCGAGGCTTGCGCGCAATGAGAAACCGAAATCCCAGTTCTTGTAGTTGAACGTGTTGGTCCAGTTCATTGTCACCTTAGGATCCTTGCTGTGGTACATGTACTTATCGTCGGAGTTGATTACGCCGTCGCCGTTGCGGTCAACAAACATACCCTCGATTGGGTCGCCGTTATCGTCGTAAACCTGCTCGTATACGTAGAAGCTGTTGGCTGGATAGCCTACCTTGTGGGCAAGCACTGTACCGCCTGTACCTGCAGAGATACCGTCGCCTGTTGCTACGAAGTAGCCTGGGTCGTCGCCCTTGACAAGTTTAGTGATTTTGTTCTTGTTGTAAGCCACGTTGTAAGAAGTTGTCCAAGTGAAGTCCTTAGTTACAACTGGACGTGCTGTGATAGCGAATTCAACACCGATGTTCTCCAACGAACCGATGTTTGAGTTCATTGCGTTGGTAAGGTTAGAACCTGCGTCGACAGTCACCCAGTTCAACAAGTCTTTTGTGTTGCGCTTGTAGAAGTCGAGGCTTGTAGTTACGCGGTTGTTGAGGAATGCCAAGTCTACGCCAGCGTTCCATGTAGTTGTTTCCTCCCACTTAAGGTCGGCGTTGTAGCCATTAGCCTTGATAACTGTGATCCAGCCACCGTTTCCGTCTGGGTAACGGTATTGATCCTTACCTACCATATATACTGGCAAGTATGGGAAGAAGTCGTCGCCAAGGTCTTGCTGACCAGTGATACCCCAGCCTGCACGAATCTTGAAGTCGTTCATCACGCTCTTTGCGCCTTTCATCCAAGGCTCTTCGATCAGACGCCATGCAAGTGCCAACGATGGGAATGTACCCCAACGGTGCTCTTCAGAGAAGCGGCTTGTACCATCCTCGCGGACTGTTACAGTAAGCAAGTAACGGTCGAGGAGTGAGTAGTTAACACGTCCGAAGAATGAAACCAACTGGTTCTGCGATGCAGTATAGTTAGTAGCAACGCCCTGGTTGTGGATATATTTACCGCTTGTTGGATAGCTGTAAGTGTGACCAGCGCGGTGGAATTTCTGCCAAGAATAACCACCTGTGATATCGAAGTTAGAGTTGATGCTCTTTGCTTGCTTCTTGTAGTTCAAGTAGAAATCGAGAAGGAGGTTGTATTTCTCCTGCCATTCGAAACCTGTGTTTTCAGCACCATCGTGGATAATTGATGTTGTGCCGTCACCATTGTCGATTGTGTAACCGTCTTTCCAAGCCATTGGAGAGTTTTCGCCAGTTACGTTTTCTACTGTAGACTTGCTGTAGTCGTAACCAAGGTTAAGGTTAGCGTGGAGGTCGCGGAGGAACGGCATTGCGAGGTCGAGTTGCAAGTTGCCGATACTCTGCCATACCTTTGATGTGCTCTTGTAGTCGTTGATCAACGCTGCTGGGTTGAGTGCCTTCAAAGTGTTGATTGAAGTACCTGGATCGTTTGGCCCGGCAGTCGTTGTGCCTACATAAGTTGTCCAGCCGTTGAATGCGTTTCCTTCTGGATTCTTCACTGGAAGAGTTGGGTTGAAACCTACTGCGTTGCCGAGTGCCTCTCCTTTATAGAAGTGGTTGGCGATGTAGGCGCCCTTGAGGTTTACGTTGACCGACAAAAGGTCGTTGAAGAACTTTGGAGTCAAGCTGATGCCGAGTGTACCACGATCCATCTTAGATGTCTTGATGATACCGTTGTTGCCTGTATACGAAAGGCTAACGCGGTAAGGCAAGCATCCTACTGTACCACCGATACCGAGGCTATAGTCGTGGGAGATTGATGTGCGGAGCACTTCTTTCTGCCAGTCGGTGTTGCAAGTGCCAAGCGATTTTGCCTGGTCTGAATCAGCACCGTAGCGGTTGGTGATAAATGAGCGGAACTGGTCGCCTGTCATCATGTTCACGTAGTTGCGTGGAGTGTTGACATAGGCATTGGCTGTAAAGTTTACTTGTGGTTTGCCTTTCTGGCCTTTCTTTGTTGTGATGATGATGACACCGTTGGATGCGCGCGAACCATAGATGGCTGTTGCTGATGCATCCTTGAGGATAGTCATGTTCTCAATGTTCTCAGGCGATACAAACGACAATGGGTTGCTCGAACCGAGGGTGCTCTTTGTGTCCATAGGCACACCGTCGATCACGATCAACGGGTCGTTGCTTGCGTTCAACGAAGCACCACCACGGATACGGATTGTTGCACCACCTTCTGGTTGGCCACCGTTGGTTGTAACGACAACACCAGGAGCCGAGCCTACCAAGAGGTCCTGTGCCGAAGTTGCAAGGCCAGCACCGATTTCGTCTGGCTTGACGGTGTTGATTGAACCCGTCGCATCTTCTTTCTTCACAGTACCGTAACCGATAGCCACGACTTCGTTCAGCACTACGCTGTTTGTTTGAAGTTTCACCGTGATTTTGTTGCGTCCGTTAACATTGACGTTTTGTGGCTTATAGCCTACATAGGTCACTGTCAGCACTGCGTCGGACGACACATTTAAAACAAAATTTCCATCGAAGTCCGTGGCAGTGCCTGCCTTGGTCTTCGTGTCAACAACACTGGCGCCGATTACCGGTTCGCCATTTTCATCAATGACCGTACCTTGTACAGCCATTTTTTGTGAAAACGCAGGAAACGCCAACAACAATGCCATAAGCAATGTCATAAGCCCCCTACGGTTCAACTGAAAACTAAAACTCTTCATTCAAGAATTGATTAAGTTTTACATAGGTATTAATAATCTCATTTATTTATTTCTCATTAGTTCCTATCGCTGTTGTGAAACGATTTTAGGGCATGGTCTGTTAATCCATTAAAAGGTAGGAATGTAAATCATAAAACTCCGTCAATAGCCGACAACAACAATAATTACTCTATGCAAATCTATACATATTTTTCAAACGTAGGAAATATTTTTGCCCCATTTTCCTTTTTAACGAGAGTTAATTCAATATTTTAACAACGCTACTTTCGCCTTTCTAGGGGCGTTTCGCGTCATTCCCAGTGGTTATGCGCCACACTGTCAAAGATTTGCGCCAGCAGTCAGCAACCTACGCCCTACCCGCACATTTTGTCTGCCAATTGGCAAAAACAATCGACACGGCACGGGGTAAAGACCCAGTGCCGTGTCGGTTTATAAGTTAACTGTTATACTCCTATTAATAGGTTAGTATCTGCAATCCGTGGTCGGTCATAAGGAAGGTG
>CAVEIP010000061.1:0-8329 GCA_963615935.1 [Ruminococcus] lactaris
TCCTATAGCAACCCAGCGGGGGACGGTCATCACGACCGCCCCCCGCTTTGTTTTTTAATAGGCATAAAAAAAAAGCCCGAACGAGTCGGGCTTACCAGCAACTTTCGCTGCCGTTGTGTCGTTTCACATCCATTCGATATTCGCATACTCCTTTTCTGTCAACGACGTAGGGAAATTTAGACTAAATGATTAAGGTTGAAGTGTAATATATCTTATCGTTTAACAATTCAATTCAAATCGTTACCCAGTAGACCCTCTATTGGGCTCTACCTCGGCAACTCTATGGCAAAAGTATATTTTCACTGCCACAAAAGCAAAAAAATTCCGTTAAATCGCAAACGAATTTAACGGAATTTTACAATTGACTAAATTTTTAGCCTTTTCTTTATTTTTTTAGCGACCATTCGAAGCCGTCCTTCGTGTCCTTAATGTCGAACCCGATGGCTGCGAGGCGGTCACGGATAAGGTCGGATGTGGCCCAATCCTTCTTTGCTTTCGACTCCTTGCGGATTTCGAGCAAGAGGTCGATGGCTTTCTCAAACGGCTCCAATGCCTGCGCGTCGTCGCCCGAAACAATCTCGGTGCGCACACCGAGCACGTCGATGAGGAATGTCTGGAACAAGTCCTTCAACTCGTCGATGTCCTCCTGTGTCAGCGTTGCCTTGCCGTCGTTCACCTGGTTGATCACCTTGCAGGCGTCAAACAGTTCGGCGATGACCATAGGCGTGTTGAGGTCGTCGTTGATAGCGTCGTAGCATTTCTTGCGGAACTGCTTCACATCGGCTGTCGATGTCTCCGATGCCTTCAGGTCCTGCAGGCGACGGTAGCCGTCAACCATGCGGTCGTAGGCCTTCTCTGCCGCTTTCAGCGCTTCGTTGGAGAAGTCGACTGTGCCGCGGTAGTGAGCCTGGAGGATGAAGAAGCGGATGGTCATCGCTGAGTAAGCCTGGTCGAGCAACTTGTGCGACCCCGTGAAAAACTCCTCAAGGGTGATGAAGTTGCCGAGCGACTTGCCCATCTTTTGGCCGTTGATGGTTATCATGTTGTTGTGCATCCAGTAGCGCACGGTCTCATGACCGTTGTGTGCCACCGACTGCGCTATCTCGCACTCGTGGTGGGGGAACATCAGGTCCATGCCGCCGCCGTGGATGTCAAACGTCTCGCCGAGGTATTTCTGACCCATAGCAGAGCACTCGAGGTGCCATCCTGGGAAACCGTCGCTCCAGGGCGATGGCCAGCGCATGATGTGCTCCGGCGACGCCTTCTTCCACAGGGCGAAGTCGCACGGTGCGTGCTTCTCCGTCTGTCCGTCGAGTTCGCGGGTGGTGTTGAGCAACTCATCGATGTTGCGGCCCGAGAGTTTGCCGTAGTGGAAGTCCTTGTTGTACTTCACCACGTCGAAATACACTGAGCCGTTGCTCTCATACGCATAGCCAGCCTCGAGAATCAGTTTGATGTATTCAATCTGCTCGATGATGTGACCCGACGCGTGAGGCTCGATGCTTGGCGAAAGCACATTGAGTGCCTCCATTGCCTTATGGTAGCGGTTGGTGTAGAACTGCGCGATTTCCATCGGTTCCAACTGCTCCAACCGTGCCTTTTTCTCAATCTTGTCCTCTCCCTCGTCGGCATCGTGCTCAAGGTGACCTACGTCGGTGATGTTGCGCACATAGCGCACCTTGTAGCCCAAATGCTTAAGATAGCGGAACAACACGTCGAAGGTGATTGCCGGACGTGTGTGGCCGAGATGCGGATCGCCGTAGACCGTAGGTCCGCACACATACATGCCCACATTGGGCGCATGCAACGGCTCGAAGCGCTCCTTCTTGCGGGAGAGTGTGTTGTAGATATACAACGGATTCTCCATAGTCTCCAATCAGTTTGTTTTGTTTATGCTTTGCCCACTGGCATGCCACCCTCTGGTTGTCCCTTTGGAGTGATTGTGCCGAAGTTGGCTTCGTATTTGCGGATGTTGTCCTGAAGGGCCATCAAAAGGGTCTTGGCGTTTTCAGGAGTCATGATGATGCGGCTCTGCACGCGTGCTTGTGGTGCGTTAGGCACTACGCTTACAAAGTCCATGAAAAACTCGTTGACAGAGTGAGTGATGATGGCGAGGTTTGCATATTTGCCTGATGCCATTTCCGGTGTCAATTCAATCTTTATCTCTCTTTGATCGTTGTTTTCGCTCATAATTAGTATAGTTTAAAAAGTTTATGTGCGAAATTAATAAAATCCCGCCAACCCGCCAAATTTTTTTCATCCGAAGAGCCAACCGCTGAGGTGAAAACTAAGCGCTAACCAATGAGGGTGCTGATGAGGCTGCAAATGAAGGTGCGCGCCTCGTCGAGGCGCAATATCTTTAACCCCATGGCTTTAGCCTGGGGATAGGTTGTAAATCAAGTATTTGCGTGCTGTAAGTACGCTACCGCACCGACCGAAGCCAGCACACCCCTGTAGCGCCGCCTACGGGGCGCAAGTCACTGTGTATCAGTCTACCCCAGGCTGAAGCCTGGGGTGAGCAATACGGCATCCCGTCGGGATGCACCAACTCGCTGGAAAAAGTTTTTGCAAATGCAATTTTCGATTTAAACATTTTTATGCGAAGAAATTACCCTCGTTTTGCAATATCACTTAACTTTGTAAACTAAACAAAAGCCGATTATGAAGAAACTGCTTTTAATGCTTGTCACTGTGATTGCCTTCCTCCCGCTGATGGCTGGAGACAAGGCGGAGATTACTTTCGTGACCAAGACCCACGACTTTGGCTATGTCAAGGAAAAGGGCGGCGACGTGACGTGCTATTTCGAATTCAAAAACACTGGTTCTCAGCCGCTAATCATCCGCTCGGCGCGCACGTCGTGCGGCTGCACCAAGCCCGGCTATCCGCGCAAGCCCATAGCCGCCGGCGAGAGTTCGAAAATCAGCGTTACCTACATGCCTGACGGCCGCCGCGGCTCGTTTGACAAGACCGTAACCGTGGTTTCCAACGCTGGTGTGGCAAACCTGAGAATCAAAGGCAACGTAATACCGTAGACCGATGCGCAGACTCCTGTTGACACTCATCGTAGCCTTCCTCGCCACCGTGGCTTCAGCCACCGTGGTGTGGGACTCTATGGAATGGGATTTCGGCACCATCAAGGAGGTTGACGGACCGGCGCGCCACGCGTTTGTGTGCCGCAACATGGGTCCAGACACCATCGAGATTACCCGCACGCGCTCGTCGTGCGGTTGCACCACCGCCAACTACACCCACGGACGCATCCTGCCGGGCGACAGCGCCATCGTTACGCTAGAGTTCAACCCATCCTACCGTCCAGGGCCGTTCACCAAGCATGTGGTGGTCTACCTCGGCGAAGCGCGCAACCAACTGGAGGTATCGGGCAAGGTGATTCCCGTGGGCGAAACCGTGGGGCGCATCTTCCCGGAGAAACTGGGCGACTTGCGACTCACGTCGAAGACTGCCATCGTCGGCGACATCAAGCAGGGACACCGCCGACTCGCCACCATCAACGCCTACAATGCCAGCAGCGACACTCTCGCCTTGGCTTTCCAATTCAGCGACCCACGACTTTATGTCGACTCAAAGCCAATCATTGTCCACCCGAGCGAACTGACCGCCATAAGCATCTCCATAGCGTCGCGCCGTAGCGATGATACGGGGCGCGTAGAGATGCCGATTGAGGTGTACAGCGGCAACAAGAAGGAGGGCACTATCACTGCCGTGGCGCAGATTGTGCCGGCAAACCCAGAGAAGGTGGACTATGCGTCGGCGCCGAAGATGCGGCTCGCCGACGACCGCATCGACTTCTCGCCCATCGGCAAGAAGAAGATTACTCGCAAGTTGCAGGTGGAGAGCGTGGGCAAGGCTGACTTGCACATCACGGGCGTGGAATCAATGAGCGATGCTGTGGTGGTGAAGAAGTGGCCAAAGTCGCTGAAGCCAGGCAAGAGCGGCGAGATTGTGGTGGTGTTCGACCCCACCAAACTCGCCGACAAGGGGCTGCTCAACAGTAGCATCGTGGTGTTTACCAACGACCCCTTGCAAGCCACCGTGCAGGTGCGCACAGTGGGCGCTGAAGAGAAATAAGAAATTTACAAACGCATAAAATACAATATAGATATGGAATTTCTTGATCACGACGAACATCACAATATGATTGTGCACCCAGAGAACAACGCTGAGTACAGCGGTCTCACGGTGAACAGTGGTGTGGCTGAGCCACCGAAGGTTAACCCTTATTTCCAGCCGCGCAAACGCCGCCGCACAATGACTGCCGGCGAATATGTGGAGGGTATACTCAAGGGCGACGTTACGGTGCTTAGCCGTGCGGTGACCCTCGTGGAGAGTCTTGTGCCAGAGCATCAGACGTTGGCGCAGGAGGTGATAGAGAAATGTTTGCCTTATGCGGGCAATTCGCGCCGCATCGGCATCACGGGTGTGCCAGGAGCAGGCAAGAGTACGTCGATCGACGTGTTCGGCCTCCACGTGCTCAAGGGAGGCGGCAAACTCGCCGTACTCGCCATCGACCCGAGTAGCGAGCGCACCAAGGGCAGTATCCTCGGCGACAAGACGCGCATGGAAAAACTGGCCATCCACCCGAAAACGTTTATCCGCCCTAGCCCATCAGCAGGCTCTCTCGGAGGTGTGGCTCGCAAAACGAGGGAGACGATTGTGCTCTGCGAGGCTGCGGGCTACAACAACATCTTTGTCGAGACCGTAGGTGTGGGTCAGAGCGAAACTGCCGTCCACTCGATGGTGGATTTCTTCCTGCTCATCCAACTCACGGGCACCGGCGACGAACTGCAAGGCATCAAGCGTGGCATCATGGAGATGGCAGACGGCATCGTGATCAACAAGGCCGACGGCGACAACATTGAGCGCGCCAACCTCGCCAAAGCGCAGTTCCAAAGCGCCTTGCACCTGTTCCCGCCCACACAGTCGGGGTGGATGCCTGAGGTGCTGACCTATTCGGGATACTTCGAACTCGGCATCAAGGAGGTGTGGGACATGATCGACCGCTACTTCGAGTTTGTGAAGGGCAACGGCTACTTTGAGCGCCGCCGCGTAGAGCAGGAAAAGTATTGGATGTACGAAACCATCGACGAGCATCTCCGTGCCAACTTCTACCGCGACCCAGAGGTCGAGGCAATGCTGAAAATCAAGCAGCAGAACGTGCTCGAGAGCCGACAAAGTTCATTTGTCGCTGCCCGCGACGTGCTCGATTTCTATTTCCACAAAATCGGCCTGAAATAATCCTACTTATTGATATAATTGTAGGCGGTGCCAACAAAGACGGCGCCGCCTATTATATTGCCTATCGTGGCAGGGATGAGGTTGCAGATGAAGAACTGGTGGAAAGTAACATTGGCGCCTTCAAGCATGCCTATAGGAATGAAAAACATATTGGCGATAGAGTGCTCGTAGCCCAGCGCCACAAATGCCATCACAGGCAGCCAGCAACCAATGAGTTTGCCAGGCATCGACTTAGCAGCGGCGGCGAGCCACACGGCAAGGCACACAAACCAGTTGGCACCGATGCCTTTGAGCAGCACCACATGCCACGGCATTGCCACCTTCGCCTCGGCGATGCGCTGCACCGCGCCGCGGTAGGGCTCAGCATCAGCCAGTCCGACGGCATACACGAAGAAGAACGTAAACGCCAATGCGCCAAGAAAGTTGCCGAGATAAACAGCCACCCAGTTGCGCACCACCGCCCACGGCGAGATGCGTCCCTGAAGCACCGCCGGCATGAGCACGGCATTGTTGCCCGTGAAGAGTTCAGCGCCTACAATCACCACCAGAATCAGTCCGATGGGAAACGCCGCGCCGCTGAGCAGCCGCTGCAACGAGGGGTTGCCGCCAGTCAGTTCTGGGAAGCCGTAGCCAGCCACCACCGACAGGATGCCGCCGATGGCGATATATGCGCCAGCCATCACCGCCGGCAGGAGCAGGTGTCCGCCGCGCAGTTGCGACTTGGCGATGCCTGCATTCACAAAATTCTTCAGTACTTCTTTAGGGGTATTCATTCTTCTATAATTATATTATGCATAATAGGCCTAATATGCCCATTATGCCTATTATGCTTCCGGCTCAGTCCAGTCGCCGTTGGCTTTGATGAGGTCGATGAGGTGAGGCAAGGCATCCTCTTGCGGCACGTTGCGCTCCACGCACTCCTTACCTTTATAGAGGCTCACTTTACCCACTGCCGCGCCCACATAGCCGTAGTCGGCATCGGCCATCTCGCCAGGACCGTTGACAATGCAGCCCATGATGCCGATTTTCAAGCCTTTAAGGTGCGATGTAGCAGCCTTTATGCGGTGCACCACTGTCTGCAAGTCATAGAGCGTGCGGCCGCAACTCGGGCATGAGATATACTCGGTCTTTGTGGTGCGGCGGCGCGATGCCTGAAGGATGCCGAAGGCATAAGCCACGGCGTCAGCCTTATGGGGAAGGTTGGGCGCATCGAGCACGATGCCGTCTACAAGTCCATTGAGCAGCAGTGCGCCGAAGTCGGCTCCCGCCTTCACCTGCACACTCTCCTCGTCAGCGTCAGCGTAGGTCATCTTCGCCACAACTGGCGCCATGCAGCCGCAGTCCCACAGGAGGTGGATGAATGCCGACATCTCGCCCACTGGGTTCTGGTGCGCACTCGTGAGCAGAATCACATCGCCGTCCTTCACGCCGTTAGCCACCGCAGCAGCGTCCTGCGAAGCGTCGACCGCCGTCCATGCGGTGTCTGCGAGGAAGAAGTCGGGCTTCGTTTCGAGCGAAGCCACCTCCTCGGGAGTGAGCGCAGTGGCAACGACCGGCACATTGCTGCCGCCAACGATGCCTACCGCCGTCGATGGGCGGCGCGCAGGGCAAATTGGGTCGTAAGCCTTGGCGTAGCAGCCTTTTATCTCTGCGTGGCTCTCGCGACTGGTAACATAGTCGACTAATTTCCGAGCCACGGGTATCTCCAACTCAGGGTCTTCGCTGAGCGACACGCGCACGGTGTCGCCGATGCCGTCGGCAAGCAGGGTGCCGATGCCCACAGCCGACTTGATGCGGCCGTCTTCGCCGTCGCCCGCCTCGGTAACTCCGAGGTGGAGCGGATAGTGCATGTCCTCGCGGTCCATCTCTGCCACCAAGCGGCGCACGGTTTCAACCATTATCACGGTGTTTGACGCCTTGATGGAGATTGCCACATCGTTGAAATTCTCCTCGCGGAAGATGCGCAGATACTCCATCGCCGACTCCACCATGCCCGACGGTGTGTCGCCGTAGCGACTCATGATGCGGTCGGACAGCGACCCATGGTTCACGCCGAGGCGCACTGCGGTGTGGTGCTCGCGGCACACGGCAAGAAACGGCACCACCGCACGGCGTATCTTCTCCAACTCCGCCTGGTATTCCTCGTCGGTGTATTCCAGTTTGCGGAAGGTGCGGGCTGCGTCGACAAAGTTGCCAGGATTGATGCGCACCTTGTCGGTCACGGCAGCGGCCTCAAATGCCGCCTTCGGATTGAAATGGATGTCGGCAACAAGGGGCTTGGTGTAGCCGTCAACATGAAGTGCCGTGCGGATCTCGCCGATGTTGCGAGCCTCGCGCACACCCTGTGCGGTGAGTCGCACATAGTCGGCACCAGCGTCAAATATGCGCTTGCACTGCGCCACACTGCCATCGGTGTCGAGCGTCGAGGTCGACGTCATCGACTGGATGCGGATGGGATTGTCGCCTCCGAGAGGCACATTGCCGATTGCCACCGTCGACGACTGTCGGCGGCGATAGTTGAAGTCGTTCATTATGCGGTGTCTTAGTTGGTCTTGAATTTATAGGAGATGCGCGACAGGTCTTCGTTGGCCTTCACGATTTTTTGCGCCAGACTCTCCTTGTAGGCAGCAAAGCGCTCGGCGATGTGCTCGTCGGTGAGCGAAAGCATCTGCACAGCGAGGATGGCTGCGTTAAGGCCAGCGTTGATGCCCACTGTGGCAACGGGGATGCCTGGAGGCATCTGCACGATGGCGAGCAGGGCGTCCATGCCCTCGAGGTCCGATTTGATAGGCACGCCAATCACAGGCACGGTGGTCTGTGCGGCAATCACGCCTGGCAGGTGGGCTGCCATACCAGCGGCGGCGATAATCACCTTCAGACCGCGGCTCTTGGCGTTTTTGGCGAACTCGGTGACTTGCTCTGGAGTGCGGTGCGCCGAAAGGGCGTTGATTTCAAACGGAATTTCAAATTCATCAAGAAGTTTTGCTGCTTTTTCGAGCACGGGCATGTCGGAAGTGCTGCCCATGATGATGCTGACAAGTGGATTCATATGATTTTGTTTGCTAAATTCACGAC
>CAVEIP010000061.1:8339-13260 GCA_963615935.1 [Ruminococcus] lactaris
AAGATAATATTTTTTTAGAAAAATTCATTATTAATTGTTGAATTTGTAGCAAAATGCTAAATTTGCAAATTATAACCAAACGAGGGCTTACGCAAACAATTTTTCACTAAATATATTTTTATGAGAAAGTTTACTAATCTACTAACACTTCTGCTTCTTGCTTTGGTGGCTACCGTGGCAAAAGCAGAAACCGTTGCCCCTTACACCTATGGTTTCGACGACCTGGGCAGCGGCAAACTCACGTCGAAGTTCTACCCACCGGGTTGGGGACACATCGTCGAGAGTTATCAATCGTACTCTTGGTCGACTCCAGTCTACGTTGAGTACTACGCCAACTCAGAGGGCGGATACGATGACAATGGCGCATGCCTGCAAATCGGTTCGCAAACTCTTCAGGCAAGTTATGGAATCGGTGAGAAAGAGGTCAACGACATGCTCGTTACGCCGGAAATCACTGGCGCTGCAAGCATCTACGTGAAGTCGACCTACGAAGACGGCTCCATCAAGTTCTACACTTGCACCGGGAGCGACGGCACCTACACTGCCGGCGACGAGTATGCGGTAACCGTGCCTACCCTCAGCACCACTGAGTGGACAAAGGTGGAAATCCCAGCTGTGCCTGCCGGCACACGTCTCGGTATCCGCGGCAACAACGTGCGCATCGACAATTTCACTGTCGAAAGTGCGGAACTCAACCTCAAGCGTGGCGCCACAGTGCTCTCCACGCCAACGATGCTCACCGACGCCGACCTCGTGGCTGACGCCGACGGCAATGTCACCATCACCGCTCAGTTGAAGGTGAAAAACTCTGGCGAGAAAATCCTCACCGAGGGTGAAGAAGATTTCTACGTAACAATCTACGACAACACTGCGAAGATTGACTATCCTGCAACAAAGGTATTCGTACCTGCTACTTTGAAGGTTTCCGAATCGAGCGACTATTTCACCGTTTCGGCAACCATTCCTGTAACCGAAAACCAGCGCCACCTCTATCATGTGATGGAGCACGTAAGCGGCACTACCACTTACCTCGGCTGGGTTGAGGTTTATCCTAACGCTCCTTCATTCACTTTGGAGGACGACCTCGGTCACGACGTGAACAACGGCGACGCCCTTGATTTCGACGTTATGCAGACTGCCGTTACAAAGACTTTGGTACTGAAGAACACCAAGGGTGGCGCTCCGCTCACCATCAACAGCATCTCTGTGCCTGAAGGTTTCACTTACGTTCTTTCAGAAGATGAGGCTGCCACCGAGTCGCAGTCGCTGCCTTACTCTATTGCAGCGCGCGGCAAGGCTTATCTGAAGGTCACTATGGACGCTTCGTCTATCGGCAAGCGCACTGGCGATATCATGATTACTCCTGCCGACGGCCAGGGCGATGTCTACACTCTCCCTGTTAGCGGCGAGATTATCGACCCGTCGAAGGTCTACATCAACTTCTCCGACAAGAAATTCCCTGCCGGCTCATTCATCCAGCCTTCAAACGGAAGCGCTAAATGGAAAGTTGAAAACTTCTCTTACGGCACTACTGGCTACGCTGCCTACAACGGCACACTCGACCCGCTTACCAAGTTTGTCCTTCCTAAGATCCACTTGGAAGAAGGCGAGACGGTTACTTTCGATGCCAACCGCGTCGGCTCGACGTCGAAACTCAACGTCTACTACTCTGACGACCGCAACGACTGGACTCTGTTGAAGAGCATCACTGTCGACGGCCTCGATGAGGAAAGCAGTTTCAGCAATGAGCAGTTCCCTACTGGCTACTACGACAACTACAAGTTCCGTACATTCACGCTCAACATCCCTGCTGGCGACTGGTACATTGCCTTCGAGGCTGGCTACTCGCGTGTGGACAACATCATCGGCGGTACTTATGTCGGTGCGCCTGACACTGAGGCTGTGCTCTACAACGTTGTTGTGCCTGCAACAGCAACTGTCAACCACGAGTCTTCAATCTCGTTTGGCATCACATCTATCGGCAAGCAGGACATCGAAGAGGGCGCACTCACTGCGAAAGTCTACCTCGGCGACACCGTAGTCGGCGAGCAGGCTCTTCCTGCACTCACTAACGGCGAATACGAAACAGTGACTGTCGACTTCACTCCTCGCACTGCTGGCACAATGCCTACGAAGATTGAAATCTCTGGTGCTGTCGACCTCTTCGCTAAATCGACAATCGAAGTTGCCGCAGAATCTGCTATCGGCGAACTCGTTGTCGGTGAAGCCACAACTACCTCTGGTAGCGTTCCATTGTCTTTGAATTACAAGAAATCGGAATCGGAAATCATCTACCTTGCCGACGAACTCACTGGCCTTCCTTCGGGAACAGCCATCAAGAGCATCGCGTTCAAGGGCTATAAGAACAGTAGTTATAGCAACAAGGAGTTGACCACCAACCTTGAGGTCTACATCGAGAATACTACCGACACTGCTTTGAAGACCGACGGATGGTACACTTCCGACAACATGACGAAGATCTACGATGGTACATACACCTACGCAGAAACAATCGGTTCTTCGAGCGACCACAAGAATGTTATCACTCTCAATCTTGCTGAGCCGTTTGTCTACACCGGCGGCAACCTCCGCTTGACTCTCCGCTCTATTGCTGACACTTACACTTCTACCAGCTTCGACATTGATTCTTCGAAGTCTGGTCGTGCAGCCTATGCTTGCAGCGATAGCGACCTTCCAACCAGCCTCAGCACTGCAGCATTGCCTGTAATAGTGTTCGGCTTCGACAAGGAGGCTACTACCCTCAGCGGTGTGGTAACCGACAAGGATGGTGGCGCAGCCATCGCTGATGCCGAAGTGAAACTCGTTAGCGACAACGTTGAATACAGCGGCACTACCGACGCTGACGGCAAGTACAGTTTCGAGGTCTACCAAGACGCTCTCAAGTATGCGTTCACTGTTACTAAGGAAGGCTACTTCGCTTGCCGCGACAGCATCCAGTTCGCGGGTGCTTCATTGGTTAAGGACGCTGCTTTGAAGACTGCCGAAGGCTTCAACCTTATGAGCACTGTTATCCCTGCCACTGGCGAGGTTAACTCTAAATACACCGTAACTGCCCACATCGAGAACGGCAACGCCAAGGAGGCTGACTCCTACACTGCTGAACTCTGGGCAAACGATGCTATCGTTGCCACTGCCGAGGCTCCTGCTCTCAAGGCAAGCAAGGAATATGACTTCACATTCTCCTACGTTCCTCACACTGCAGGCACTGCCGAGACATTCGTCAAATTTACAAGCGATAGCGGCTACGTAGTAAGCGACACTATTTCTGTCGACATCAAGGAAGAAACTGGCAAGGGCGAAGTGATTGTGGGTACTGCTAACTCGTCTAACACTTCTGGTCCGTTCACCAGCTTCTACAAGAACTCACAAACCGAGTTTATCTATCCGAAGAGCATGATTGATCTGGCAGCAGGTACAAAAGTCGAAGCAATCAGTTTCTACGGATCCCTCTCTTATGGCAAGAATGTACAGTTCTCAGTCGACGCTTGGATTGGCAACGTTGCTGAAGGCACTGAACTCCAGGGCAACAGCACTGAAGGTCTTACACAAGTTGCCGACGGCACTATTGTTGATTTGACCAACGGCTTCGACAACGAGCCTGTTCTGACATTGACATTCCCTGACGGCTTTATCTATGATGGCGGCGACATCCGCATCTACACTGAAGCGTCGGGTTCAGAATATGCATCTATCTACTTCGAAACCGACAACGAATGCGACGCCAAGGGTCAGGTTAAGAAGAGCGACGGTTCGCTCGACGGCAAGAGCTGGTCTACAATGGCCTCAATCCCTGTGGCTCACTTCGCAATCCCTGCTTACAAGACTCTGTCAGGTACAGTGAAGAACGAGGCTGGCGAGGCTGTTGCCAACGCATTCCTTACTCTTACAAGCGCTGACGACGTGGTTTACGAGGCAGAAACTGCCGAGGATGGTACATTCGCTATCCAAGTTCTGAAGTATACTAACGACTATACTCTCACTGTTGAGAACGCAAACTACGACAAGTACACTCACGCTGAGACTATCTCTCTCGCCGACGGCGACATCGCTGACCTCAACATCACTTTGGTTAAGACCTACGAGTTCAGCGGACAAGTTGTCGACGCTGCTTCGCAGGCTCCTATCGAAGGCGCTGAGGTGAAGATGGTCAAGGACGGCGACAACGAGGCTACCGTAATCGTCACTACCGACGCTGAAGGCAAGTTCTCCGCTATCTTCAAGACCCTCGGCACTTACACCATCACGGCAACTGCTGAGGGCTACGACGATGCTTCCTACGAAGGCATCGAGGCTGACGGCGACCTCGCTGGCGTAGTAATCGAATTGACCAAGACTGTCTACACAATCTCCGGTCATGTTTACGACTCTGCCGACAACTCTGCAATCGAAGGCGCTACAGTCTACATCGACGACCCAGAATCGGGCAGCAACGTGGCTGAAGCGACTACCGACGAAGCAGGTTTGTTCACTGTCACTGTCGAAAAACTCGGCACTTACAGCATGCTCGTTCAGGCTACAGGCTACGACAACGCAATCAGCGACATCGTGGTTGAGGGCAGCCGGAGCATCGAGGTTCCGATGACTAAGACCGTATACACAATCTCCGGATATGTTTACGACTCTGCCGACAACTCTGCAATCGAAGGGGCAACTATCTACCTCGACGATCCTGAATCAGGAAGCACTGTTGCTGAAGCAACTACCGACGAATCTGGTTTGTTCTCTATCACTGTCGACAAACTCGGCACTTACAGCATCCTCATCAAGGCTGCAGGCTACGAAGACGTGGCCAGCGACTTCCTCATTGAGGGTAACCAGAATCTCGAAGTTCCAATGGTCAAGATTGTCTACACCGTTAGCGGTATCGTCAGCAACGTGAAGACAAGCGCTCCTATCGAAG
>CAVEIP010000062.1:0-12981 GCA_963615935.1 [Ruminococcus] lactaris
TCTAAGACCATACCTATTAAATCGTTTGTCGTTTGGTGTGTTGTCTGGTTCAAAGGATTTGACCCACGTTTTCAGAATTAGAGCTACTTCAAAAGCATATTCAGGTCTGTCCATGACACATTCTATAGAGTCGCCTCTAACAATACGCCCCCAAAAGCCTTGATAACGACTTTCTAGAATAGATAGGCATTCCCTCAACTCTTCATTGAGTTCAATCATCGATTCTCGAGAGAGAGAAGTTGATGACACTACATCAGCAGATATTGCAGCATACATATATTCGAGATTTTATCGACAAGCGTATTGACTTGTTTGTTGTAGATACAAGGCCATTCACTTGTTTCGAGCATATACAAGTCATTTCGCTTGCAAAGATACTGTTTTTTTCGAATTAGAAGTATAAAATCATCTTTTCTTATTTCACGGAGAGCATCTTGTGGCCGGCTTGGCAGAAGAGACATTTGCGGGGAAGGCAGTAGGCGTTGCGCAGTTGGATTGTGGCCTGTGAGGCGAGGGCATTGTCAATTTTCATGCCCGCGCGGGCAAACATTGTGGTGATGTGGTTGTTCTCTGGCTTAAGCGCCTCGAGGAGCGAGATGGCGCGCTCCGCCCACTCGTAGTCGTCGGCAAATTCTGAATAGGCATAGTAGAGCGGCGCAACGGTGTTGATGAGCACAATGTCGATGCTGCCGCGCCCTAGGGCGGTCTGCGTATCGCCGCTTTCGTGGCCGAAGGTGTAGTGGTTGCTCCAATAGCCTGTGAGCGCCACACTGAAGAGTTCGCGCAGTTGCTTCTCGTCGCCGTGGGTGGCGAGCAGGTCGGCCATCAAGCGGAAGCCGCCGTGCACATAGTGGGCGAGCAACGCTATGCGCCGCCATGGGAAGTTTTGCGGACGCATGCGGAATGCCTTCCATGCGAGGCCGTCGGGGCGGCGTAGGGAGAATTTGGTGGCAAGAAACGAGTATTCGCGCTGCAGTTGCTCCTGGTAGCGGTCGGTGGCAGCGCCGTCGAGCAGTCCTGCCTGTCCGAAGAAGAGGGCTTCGAGTTGCAGCAGTGAGTCGGAATGCTTGTGCAAGAGGTTGAGCGGCAGACTCTTGGCAAGGAGTTCGAAGGCGTCGCTGTTGGTGCCGAAGCCTATGGTGCGCGCCAAGGTCACGTAGCAGGTGTCTTCCCAACTGCCGTGGTAGCGCTCCAGCAAAGCCTTCACACGTCGGCTCTTGTCGGCGAGGCGCTCAAACACGAGCGACTGTATCCATTCTGCCGTCTCGAGGCCGTTCATCGAGGCTATCACCGCCTTGCACGGCAGTTCCACCTTGGCGTTGACGAGGCTGGCATAGCGGTCGGCAATGTCGGCGGTACACTCCATCACCATTTGCGGTATGCGCTCGCCGTTGGCGCGGGTGACGGCGGCATCGTCTTTCGCCACCACGTGGAGCACAACGGAGTCGTAGGCGCGGTCATCGTCGTGGCCGTGACGGTGCCAGTCGGAGGCACGATAGTGGATTTCCACGTTGCCAGCCCACAGGCATCCGCCAATTTCCACTTTCGCGTTGAAGAAGTCGGGACCCGCATCGGTGTTGCGCCGTCCAGGGTCGATTACCCTCACAGGGCGGCCGTCGTTGGTGGCAAGCGGACGCGTGCCCCATAGGCGGTGTTCCCACATGTATTGCATCAGCATCTCCATGGCATCAAGGTTTTTGTCGTGGGGTTATAGCCAACCGTTGTCGCGGTACCACTGGATGGCTTCCTCGAGCCCGGCACGCAGGTCGTAGCGCGGTGTGTAGCCGAAATCGTTCACGGCGTCGGAGATGTCGCAGGTCCAGTTGCGCTGGCGCAGGATGATATACTTGTCGCGGTTGAGGGTGCTTGCCTTGCCCTTGGCGGCGGCGATGCGCTCTGCCACGGCACACACAATCTTCACCAGCCACAGCGGTGCTTTGACGGGCACCACGAAGCGCTTGTGCAGCAGTTGCTTCACGATGGCGCGGAACTCGCTTTGCGAGTAGGTCTTGCCGTCGGTGAGCAGATACGACTTGCGGCGAACGCCCGACTCCAGGGCTGCGAACACTGCTGAGGCGAGGTCTTTCACGTAGATGAATGTGAGCATCTGCCGGCGGTAGCCCACACTGAAGTCGAAGCCTTTGCGTATCGACTCAATCATGAGGAAATAGTCGCGTTCGCGCGGCCCGTAGACGCCCGTGGGGCGCATGGCTATGTAGGGGAAGTCGGTGAGCGATTGCAGATAGGTTTCTGCCTTGAGTTTGGAGAGTCCGTAGCGGGTGTTGGCCATCGGTACGCTCTTCGAGGTGAACGGGGTGTAGCCCTTTTCGTCGCCAAGGCCGAGCACGCTCATCGAACTCATCATCACGAAGCCGTTGGGCACGGCATCGAATGCCGTAAGGGTGTCTACAAAGAGGCGGATATATCCGTAGTTGATGCGGTTGAAGTCGCTGAAATTGGCGCATTTGGTGGCGCCGAGATTGTGCACCACGTAGTCCCACTTGCCGTGGGCGGCGAGTTCGTTGGCGATGGTGGCGCGAAACTTCTCCTCATCGTTGAAATCCAGTTCCACGAAGCGGATGCGCTCGTCCTGCAAATATTTGCGTGAGGTGGTGGCTCTCACCGCCGCCCACACGTCGTAGCCGCGGCGCAAGGCTTCTTCGACGATAAATCCGCCGATAAATCCGCCAGCGCCTGTAATCAGTACTTTCTTTGTCATTCCTGTAGCATTGGTTGGCACGATTCGGTTAAATCATGCTCAAACGGTATTTCTTTATGAATTCCAGCACCTTAGGGTTACGCTTGGCTGCCTCCGTCATCAGTTCGCGCTGGGTCCACACCTTCTCTTCGGGGCGGCGCTCCATCACCTTGATGGTGAGCATCACGTTGTCGTTTTTCAGCGTGTCGCGGATGGATTGCAGAATCTCGTGCATCATTGATTCCATCTTCTCTTTCTGAGCGGGGTTGCTCACGCTAAACACGTAGTTGTCGCCGTCGGTGCGCTCGGGGAAGCCCGCAATCATTGCGTTGTAGAGGAGCGACTCCTTCTTGTGGGCGCGCACATAGATGCGCCAACTCTCCTTGAAGTCCTCGTCGGTATATGCTTCGGCACGGCGGCCTATGGGTTGCTGGGGGGCAGTGGCTTGTTTTTGTGCGGTGGCGACGGGTGCTGCCGCTGCTGGATGGCCCGACATTGTGGCTTTTATCGACACCGTGTTGAGTCCGTCAACGCGCAGCTCGCCGGCGGCGGCTGTGGTGCGGACAATGGGTTGCGGGGCTGCTGTCTGTACGGGTGCTGCCTGGGGTCTGTTTGCCTGAGGTTGAGGCTGTGCCTGCACTCTCGGAGCGGCCTGGGGCGCTGGTTGCGCTTGTGGCTTTGGTGCTGCCGGAGCGGTGCTTGGCGCTAACTTCTTCAACTGTCGTTGTTGAGGTTGTGCAGGGGCCTCATCGCTAAAAAGCTGGCAAATCTTTATCAGTGTCAGTTCAACGATGAAACGCTTGTTGGTGGCGCTGTTGTAACTGAGGTCGCACGTGTTGCAATGGTCCATCGCTGCGTAGAGTTTGGCGAGCGGACATTTGGCGGCTTGCTGCTTGTAGCGCTCGGCAATCTCGCCAGTGGCTTCCATCAGCGGTATGAGTTCTGGCGAATGCGCCACAACGAGTTCGCGCATGTGGGAGGCAACGCCGTTGATAAACACCTTCGAGTCGAAGCCGTGGTCGCGCACCTCCTTGTAGATGAGCAACGACTGCTCAACGTTGCCGGCAACGAAGGCGTCGACAAGGCGGAAATAGTAGTCGTAGTCGAGGATGTTGAGGTTGTCGATGGCGGCATGGTAGGTGATGTTGCCAAGCGAGGCGGCTGCCACCTGGTCGAAAATCGACAGGGCGTCGCGCATGGCGCCGTCGGCCTTCTGCGCTATCACGTTGAGCGCTTCCGGCTCGGTGGTGTAGCCTTCGTGGTCGGCAACATATTTCAGTTGCTCTGCGATATCGGCGGGCGTGATGCGCTGGAAGTCGTATTTCTGGCAACGAGAGAGGATGGTTGGCAGAATTTTCTGCCGCTCGGTCGTTGCGAGGATGAAAATCACATATTTCGGCGGCTCTTCAAGCGTCTTGAGAAACGCATTGAAGGCGGCGGTGGAAAGCATGTGAACCTCATCGACGATAAACACGCGGTAGCGCCCCGTGACTGGCGGGATGAGCACCTGCTCGGTGAGTTGCCGGATGTCGTCGACGCTGTTGTTCGACGCGGCGTCGAGTTCGATGATGTTGAGCGAGCGCTGCTCGTTGAAGGCCCGGCACGATTCGCACTCGTTGCAAGGCTCTCCGTCGGCAGTGAGATGCTCACAGTTGATGGCCTTGGCGAAGATGCGCGCCATGGTGGTCTTGCCCACGCCTCGCTGCCCACAAAACAGGTAGGAATGGGCGAGCCGTCCCGACTTGATGGCGTTTTTCAGCGTGTTGACGAGCGCGTGCTGGCCAACCACCGATTTAAACGTCGCCGGGCGGTATTTTCTTGCCGATACGATGTAACTTTCCATACGGCAAAGTTAACTTTTTTTTCTGCTCGGCGAACTTATTTGCGGTGTTTTTTGTAGTATGCCAATCCGCGTTTCACGTTTTCCTTTACGGCGTTGCTGGAGTAGGTTGCGCCGCTTGCGGCATCGACCTGCATTTTGGCGGCTGTCTTCACGCTGTTGCCGTTCCACTTGTCGAGCAGAGTGCGCTTCACGCGGGCAAAGATGCTCTTCGTTTCCTGGTTGGGCAGAGCCTCGATTTTGACCACTTTGTCGTTCTTGATGTAGATTTTCAGAGGCGTTGCGCCTGCATAGCCCTTGACCGTGCTGGCGAGTGTGGTGGTGTTGACCACATAGGTGCCGTCGGCGGTGCGGGTCATCACCTCGTCGGCGTTGCCCGCCGAGGTCATTGCCACTGTCGCTACCGTAGCCACGGCGGCGATGGCGATGCCGAGAATTGCTTTTTTCGCTTTCATTTTTTTGTATGTCTTTGTAGATTGTGATTGTCTGTCGCTAATTGTCGCTGAGCATGCCTAGCAGTTCCTTCACCTCGTAGTTGGTGAGGCGGCGGCTGTCCTTGAGGCGGGTGGCAAACGTCTGGGCGATGGTGCGCACGGACTGGTTGCTGAACACCTGCTCCAAGTAGCCGTAGGTCTCTTGGAAGAGTTGGCGTATCTCGTCGTCCTCCAACTGGCACGACCGCTTGCCTTCTTCTGCCACCTCGGCAAAGATGGCTTTCTTGGCGTCGGCGTAGCGGACGGGGCTCTTCGAGGAGAGGGAGCGGCTCATGAGGTTGGCTATGAGCATGCCAACGGTCATCTGGTAGTGCTTCAGCGTGGCGTGCCACGAGTCAACGGGCGACAACGCCGGGTTGCCGCTGAAATAGTAGTCGGGAGTGAATGAGATGTAGCCTCCGTCCTCGTCGTCGAGGTCAATCTGGTAGAGGAGTTCCTCGCCGTTCCATATTGATATGCCTATCGCCATTCCGGCGATGCCTAAACATTTGTCGTCTTCGTCGTTATATTTCATTTTGATTGTAGTTCTTTATGCTTTGCAACGGCCTCTGCCAGTTGCTCCATGGCTTGCTCGAGCACTGAGCGCGGGCAGCCTACGTTGAGGCGCATGTGGCATTCGCCTCCAGGACCGAAGATTTCGCCGTCGTTGAGCCCGAGATGCGCTCCGTCGGTGAAGAGGTCGGCCAATTCGCGCCCCTGCAGCCCTAGACCCTTGCAGTCGAGCCACACGAGGAACGATGCCTGCGGGCGCACGGGCTTGATTTCGGGGATGCGCTCGCTCAGGAATTTTTCCACGAAGAGCACATTGCCCTCGATATAGGCAATGGCTTCGCCGAGCCACTGGCTGCCGTGGCGGTAGGCGGCTTCGGTGGCGATGGTCTGCACGAAGGTGGGCGAGTTGAACTCGTTGACCGTGAGCCATGTGAAGAAGCGGCGGCGGAGCGTGGGATTCTTCACCGCGCACCACGAACTGACGATGCCGGCGATGTTGAACGTCTTCGATGGTGCACTGAACGAGATGCCCGTTTGCCGCGCCTCGTCCGACACGGAGAGGTAGGGGGTGTAGCGGTGGCCGAACATCTCAAGGTCGCCGTGTATCTCGTCGCTTGCCACAATCACGCCGTGGCGGGCGCACACCTCGGCAACGCTTGCCAGCGTCTCGCGGCTCCACACGAAGCCTCCGGGGTTGTGGGGATTGCAGAGTATGAGCATCTTTGCCTGCTCTTCCACTATCTGCCTTTCCAGCAGGGCGATGTCCATCTCCGCTGAGCCGTCGGGGGCGATGCGCAAAGGGTTGTTGACCACCTTGCGGCCGTTGCCCTCGATGATGTGGCGAAATGGATGGTAGACAGGTTGTTGGATTATCACCTTGTCGCCTTTTTCGGTCAGCGCTAACAATGCCATGGCAAGTCCGCGCACAATGCCTGGCACGAACGTGATTTCCTCCTTCGTCACCATCAGGCCGTGGCGGCTCTCCGACCAGTCGATTATCGACTGCCAGTAACTGTCGGGTGTCACGGCGTAGCCAAACACGGGATGCTCAAGGCGCTGGCGTAGTGCCTCCGTGATGGCGGGGCACACCTCGAAGTCCATGTCGGCAACCCACAGGGGAATGAGGTCGTCGCGTCCGAAAAATTCGGCCATGCCGTCGTGCTTCACGCAGTTGGTGTGACGGCGGTCGATAATCTTGTCAAAGTCCATAGGAGTGCCTATTTAATTGGCTTAGGTCCGTATTGGTTGTTGCCTTGATCGCCGCTGATTGCAAACCAGTAGATGAGGATGAGTCCAACAAGCGGGATGAGGCTAAGAAGTTGGAACCATCCGCTACGACCTGTGTCGTGCAGGCGGCGTGAGCCCACTGCAAGCGATGGCAGGAAGGTTACGATGCAACCGAAGCCGTAGGTTAAAAACGACACGATGCATGTGAACAGCACAAACCACCAGAATTCGGCTTGTGAGGCGCGACCGTCGAATTCGGCAAACTTGCTGAAGCACACCTTGATTGCTTCACCGAAGCCCATCGACTGCGGTTGTTGCTGATAGCCATTCGGCATATATTGCTGTTGCTGTTGATAGCCCTGCTGATATTGTTGATATTGTTGCTGCTGCTGATAGCCCTGTTGATATTGTTGCTGATAGCCCTGTTGATATTGCTGTTGTTGCTGATATCCCTGTGGCTGTGCCGGGGGCACTACGGGCGGCACTTGGTTGAACAGTTGCGCCACTTCGGGCACTTGGGTTGCCGGCAGCCAGTTGGTCATGCCTTCACACCATACCAATGAACTCTGGTTAAGACCATTGGCAAGCAAATCCTGCACTTCGAACGGTCCTATCTGCTGGCCGTTGTTGGCGATGTAATACTTCATAGTCTTTGTGCTTAACGGTTAATAATAATCTAAAGGATAGTGTTGTACCCCATACATTGCAACAAATTTAGTCAATCCCCTCCGCCCCGCCAAATCCCACCCGCAGAAAAAAGCGGAAATGTTTTGGATTTTCATAAGATTGACAATATCTTTGTTGAGGATTTTCATTGAATATCCTCAGTAGCGTTGAGGATATTCCTTGAAAATCCTCAATAGAAACGGTGCTTTTATAATAAAAAACATGGGTATGATAAATCGTATATGTCACATTGACAAGGAAATAGAGGATAGCGTTTTTCTGTTTGGGGCTCGCCAAACAGGGAAAAGTACATTTTTGCGTCAAAAATTTCCAGATAGCATCTATATCGACCTCCTCGACACTTCCCTAAAGCAGAGATTTGAGCAGCGGCCGGTGTTGCTGTATGAGATGCTTTGCGACAAGCCGAGCGGAACACTTGTGATAATCGACGAAATTCCAGAAGTGCCGGTTTTGCTCAATGAGGTGCACCGCTTGATGTCGGAAAAAGGGATTGTATTTATTTTGTGTGGTTCAAGTGCGCGCAAGTTGAAGCGTAAGGGATACAACACCTTGGGC
This sequence comes from [Ruminococcus] lactaris, assembly GCA_963615935.1. Classification (GTDB taxonomy): domain Bacteria; phylum Bacteroidota; class Bacteroidia; order Bacteroidales; family Muribaculaceae; genus Limisoma. Next base: position 7,994 of record CAVEIP010000062.1, read on the forward strand.
GGCCGCGCTTATCCCGTTTATCTGTTCCCGTTTGTGAGTGCTGAGATTCCAGATTTCGACCTTCAGCAAGCCATCAACTACGGTATGTTGCCACCGCACTATCTGGCTAAAAATCCCCAGCGGCGGTTGTCGGCATATATCGACGTTTACCTAAAGGAGGAAATCAAGGAAGAAGCATTGGTGAGAAACTTGAAAGCATTTAGCCGTTTTCTGGAGGTCGCTGCATTGACCGACGGTGAGATGATTAACAATAACAATATTGCGCAGGATTGCGGCGTGAGCGCAAATACCGTCGTTAATTATTTCGACATATTGGAGGACACCCTGTTGGGATTCCGTGTGCCAGCGTATACAAAGACCATGAAGCGCCGTTTGGTGCAGGCCCCCCGCTTTTATTATTTTGACGTAGGAGTCGCTAATTATCTGTTGCACCGCAATGAGTTGGTGAGAGGCACTGCCGACTATGGCCATGCGTTTGAACATCTGGTAATCCAGGAGTTGAGGGCGTGGCTGGCTTATTCCGAAAGCAGTGAGCAACTGAGTTATTGGCGGACCTATGCTGGACAGAAAGTAGATGCCATAATCGGAGATGCCCGTGTGGCCATAGAAATCAAATCGGTGGAGGAGGTGCAGCCGCGGCATCTTAAAGGGCTCAATTCGTTTGCTGCCGACTATCCAGTCTCTCGCCTGCTGATTGTGTCGCTTGACCCAATAAATCGCAGAATGGGCGATGTGGAGTGCATATACATAATGGATTTCTTCAAGATGCTTTGGAAAGGGGAAATATAAAAATCACACGACCTTTTGGTTGTGGCAAAGAAAAAGTCGGGGCGGGCGCTGTGCGCCGCTCCGACTTTTTGCTGCTGATGCGTTATGCTGTTATTTCAACTTGGCTTGGATGGCCTTGCTCTCTTCTTCGTAGCCAGGCTTGTTGAGGAGGGCAAACATGTTTTTCTTGTAAGCCTCTACACCTGGTTGGTTGAACGGATTGACGTTGAGGATGTAGCCGCTGATGCCACATGCCTTCTCGAAGAAGTAGATAATCTCGCCGAGGCAACGCTCTGAGAGTTCGCCGAGAGTGATGTGGATGTTTGGCACACCGCCGTCAACGTGAGCGATAACGGTGCCGAGTTCTGCCATCTTGTTTACTTCGTCGATGCGCTTGCCGGCGATGTAGTTAAGGCCGTCGAGGTTGGCTTCGTCAGAAGGAATGACAGTCTCGTGCTGCTGCTTGGCAACAGAGATTACAGTCTCGAAGATTGTGCGCTCGCCCTCTTGGATCCATTGACCCATTGAGTGGAGGTCGGTAGAGTTGTCGACAGCGGCTGGGAAGATACCCTTGTTTTCCTTGCCTTCGCTCTCGCCGTAGAGTTGCTTCCACCATTCGCCGAGGTAGTGGAGTTTAGGGTTGTAGTTCACGAGGATCTCGACCTTCTTGCCCGCGTTGTAGAGTGCGTTGCGAGTCTTTGCGTAGAGATATGCAGGGTTAGTGTCGTCGGCAGCGGCAGTGGCAGCCTCCATTGCCTGTGCGCCAGCGAGGAGTTCGCGGATGTTGAAGCCTGCAACGGCGATTGGCAGCAAGCCTACTGGAGTGAGCACTGAGAAGCGTCCGCCCACGTTGTCTTCGATTACGTAGGTTGCGTAGCCTTCTTCAGTGGCGAGTTTGCGGAGCGCGCCGCGCTTTGCGTCGGTAACGGCTACGATGTGCTTTGCAGCGAAGTCCTTGCCCTCTTGAGCCTCGAGCATCTCTTTGAGGATGCGGAAGGCGATGGCTGGCTCTGTTGTTGTGCCCGACTTAGAGATTACGATGATACCGAATTTCTTGCCTTTGAGGAGGTTGACCAATTCGTAGGTGTAGTCCTCACCGATGTTCTGACCGGCAAACACTACGCGTGCGCCCTGTGCTGGCTTGTAGGCAGCAAACGAGTCGCTCAATGCCTCAATCACAGCCTTCGAGCCAAGGTAACTGCCACCGATACCGATAGCCACGACATATTCGCAGTCGTTGCGCAGCGTTGCGGCAGTCTTTTCGATGTCGGCTACCAATGCTTCTGGAGTAGCGCTTGGAAGGTGCATCCATCCGAGGAAGTCGTTGCCGGCACCTGTGCCTTTTTCGAGTTTTTCAAGACCTTCGGCAGCGGCGCCGTTGAAGGCGTCGATCTGTGCCTTTGTGGCAAAGTTTGCCACGTTCTTGATTGATAATTCTAAATTCTTCATAATCAGCGTTATTATATAATCATAGATTGGTTTATCTCAGTTTTTCCGCCAGGCTGTCGATGGCCTTCTGCGCGGGGGCTTTCTCGTAGAGGATGCTGTAGACGCAGTCGAGGATAGGCATATCAACGCCGTAGCGCTTGTTGATTTCGTAGATGCACTTGGTGCCGTAGTAGCCCTCGGCAATCATCTCCATCTCCATCATGGCTGCCTTCACGGAGTAGCCGCGGCCAATATAGGCGCCAAAGTTGTGGTTGCGCGAGAATTTGGAGTAGGCCGTAACGAGAAGGTCGCCCAAGTAGACCGAGTCGCAGATGTTGCGCTCGTGAGGGCTTACAACTGCCAAGAAGCGTTCCATCTCGCGGATGGCGTTGCTCACGAGCATGGCGAGGAAATTGTCGCCGCTCTTGAGGCCGTAGATGATGCCGCCGCAGATGCCGTATACGTTCTTCAGCACGGCGCCGTACTCGATGCCGTCGACGTCGTTCGACACGATGGTGCGCAGCGCTGGTCCTTGCAAGCATGGCGCAAACGCCTCAGCCAGCGTCGGGTCGAGACTTCCAACGGTGAGGTAGGAGCGTCGGCCGAGCGCCACCTCTTCGGCGTGGCACGGTCCGCCAATCACCACCTGACGGTCGCGGCGGATGCCGTAGTAGTCTGCCATATAGTTGGTCACCACGGTGTTTTCGTCGGGCACGATGCCTTTGATGGCTGTGACCATATACTTGTCGCTAAGGTCGACGGTCACCTTCTTCAGGTGTTCCTTCAGGTAGGGTGACGGGATGGCGAGCAGCAGCGTGTCGGCCTCTTGGCAGACGGCATTGATGTCCGACGAGAAGTTGATGCGGTCGGTGTCAAACAGGATGTCGGACAAATACACCGGGTTGTGGTGCGTGCGCTTAAAGTCGGCGATGCGGTCGTCGCGGCGCATGTACCACAGGATGCTGTCGCAGTTCTGCAGCAGGAGTTTGGCGAGGGCGGTGGCCCAACTGCCACCTCCCATCACTGCAATCTTTCCAGGGAAAGCCATCGTGCGGTTTATTTCTTCACGGCGTCAATCCATGCGGCAACGTTGTCGACGGTTGGATTGGTGAGGCCGAGTTTGAATTTCTTGTTGAGTCCACAAATTTCCTGGTGCACCTTGCCTGGGTTTGCACCATCGAGGCTGTCGACGGTCGTGTAGCCGGCCTTTTGCAGTGGAGCAACCCATTCCGATGGGATGCCTACGGCTGTGTATGCCTCTTCACGGTCGCGCTTGGCAACCTTCTCCGGACGCATCTGCGGGAAGAAGAGCACTTCCTGAATGGTGGTTTGTCCAGTCATGAGCATCACCAGACGGTCGATGCCGATGCCGATACCCGATGTTGGAGGCATGCCGTACTGCAGTGCGCGGAGGAAGTCCTTGTCGATGACCATCGCCTCGTCGTCGCCCTTGTCGGCAAGTCGCATCTGCTCTACGAAGCGCTCTTCCTGGTCAATCGGGTCGTTAAGTTCGGAGTAGGCGTTGGCAAGTTCCTTGCCGTTGACCATCAACTCGAAACGCTCGGTGAGACCTGGTTTTGAGCGGTGCTTCTTGGTGAGAGGCGACATCTCTACTGGGTAGTCGGTGATGAAGGTAGGCTGGATGAAAGTGCCTTCGCAGAACTCGCCGAAGAGTTCGTCGATGAGTTTGCCCTTGCCCATGGTCTCGTCCACCTCCATGCCCTTTTCGAGGCAGAAAGCGCGGATTTCGTCCTCTGTTTTGCCGTCGCAGTCGAAGCCTGTCTTCTCCTTGATTGCGTCGAGGATAGGCAAGCGGCGGTAAGGAGCCTTGAAACTGATCACCTTGCCGTCGATTTCGCGCTCAGGCTTGCCGTTGACAGCCACGCAGATGGTTTCGAGCAACTGCTCGGTGAACGACATCATCCAGTTGTAGTCCTTATATTGAACGTAGAGTTCCATGCAAGTGAACTCAGGGTTGTGGTTGCGGTCCATACCCTCGTTGCGGAAGTTCTTGCCAATCTCGTAGACACCCTCAAAGCCGCCCACGATGAGGCGCTTCAGGTAGAGTTCCGTAGCGATGCGCATGTACATGTCGATGTCGAGCGCATTGAAGTGGGTGATAAACGGACGTGCGCTGGCGCCGCCGGCGATGCTCTGCAGTGTTGGTGTCTCTACCTCAGTGTAGCCGGCCTCGTCGAGCACGCGGCGAAGGGTGCGGAGCACTGTGGCGCGCTGCAAGAAGATGTCTTTCACGCCGTCGTTGACGATGAGGTCAACATAGCGTTGGCGGTAGCGGAGTTCTGGGTCCTCGAAGGCATCGTAAGCCTTGCCGTCCTTCATCTTCACGATTGGCAGCGGGCGGAGCGACTTGCTCAGAAGTTTGATTTTTTTGGCGTGAACAGTTATTTCGCCCATCTGTGTGCGGAACACGAAGCCCTCGATGCCCACGAAATCACCGATGTCGAGCAGTTTCTTGAAAAACACGTTGTAGGCTTCCTTGTCCTCGCCTGGGCAAAGGTCATCACGGCTGATGTACACTTGGATGCGGCCCTCAGAATCCTGGAGTTCCATGAATGAAGCCTTACCCATGATGCGGCGGCTCATGATGCGTCCAGCCACGCTCACTTCGCGAGGCTCTGCATCGTCTTTGAAGTTCTCCTTGATTTCTTTGGTGTGGCCGGTAACCACATATTCTTCAGCAGGATAGGGGTCGATGCCCAAATTTCTGAGTTCTGCGAGACTGTTGCGTCTCACAATCTCTTGTTCGCTTAACTCCAATACGTTCATATATC
>CAVEIP010000063.1:0-12634 GCA_963615935.1 [Ruminococcus] lactaris
TTGTTATAATGTACAAAAGTAGTCTATTTCGCGTGATAAAGAAAATATTTGGGCTACAAAAAAATAGTCCGAGCCACCTTACGGCGCTCGGACTATTCATTGCAAGCCTTGAGTTAAAAATATTTATTTACCTTGTTGTTCGTAAACCAATGTCTTAGGTGGAAGGTCGCACACTTCTGCTGGGCCGAAGTATTGGATTGGGCCTGGGTAAACATAACTTGTTTCCTTTGCCCATTTCTCGCGGTTTTCAGCAAACTTCTTGAATGGACCACCATCCAATTTTACCAATGCCTTTTGGATTACTGGCTTCATCTCGCCGTTGCGGCGCTCCATGTTCATCATCATGGTGATAGGAATACCGCCTGCAATCCATTGTACTGATGGCTTGGTGAGGTTGCGTACCGACGACATGTAGCCTGTTACGCCAGCCTTGATGAGTTGAGATGCGTTGAAACCAAGTGCGTAGCAGTAGTCTGCATCGAAGTTTGTCGGATCAGCGCAACGTCCTTCGTAGCCGAAGAAGTGGTGGAGAGGAGAGAACTTGCCGTTGTAGTTGCCTGCCGCACGCATTTCTGCAAGACGGTTGCCTACCATTTCGCTAAGCAACTTCTCTGTCTCGATGAGCGATACCTGTACGTTTCCGTGTGGGTCGCGGTCGAGTGAAAGTTGACGTGCAACGCCTTCTGGAAGGCTCGCGTAGATGTCGGCATTTGTCTTCGACAAGTTGTCGATGATGAATTGACGCTGTTTGTCTTTTGCAACTTGTGCAAACTCTTCGCCCTTGCTTGCGAGGAGGTCGTTCAATTCAGCGATAAGAGCCTTCATTGCTGGGATAAACTCGATAAGACCTTCTGGGATGAGGACTGTACCGAAGTTGTTGCCGTCTTTTGCACGAGCGGCTACGATGTCGGCGATGTAGTTCACTACGTCGCTGAGGGTCATGTTCTTTGCTTCAACTTCTTCCGATACGATGCAAACGTTTGGCTGTACCTGAAGTGCGCATTCCAATGCGATGTGGGAAGCGGAACGGCCCATCAACTTGATGAAGTGCCAGTACTTCTTTGCTGAGTTACAGTCGCGCTGGATGTTGCCGATAACCTCTGAATATACCTTGCAAGCAGTGTCGAAACCGAACGAAACTTCGATAACGTCGTTCTTCAAGTCGCCGTCGATTGTCTTAGGGCAACCGATTACCTGTACGCCTGCATTGATTTGCTTGTAGTATTCTGCCAATACGGCTGCGTTGGTGTTGGAGTCGTCGCCACCGATGATTACAAGAGCCTTGATGTTGAGTTCCTTCAAGATTTCAAGACCTTTGTCGAATTGCTCTTTCTTCTCCAATTTCGTACGGCCAGAACCGATGATGTCGAAACCGCCTGTGTTGCGGTAGTCATCGATGATTTGACCAGTCAATTCTACGTATTTGTGGTCAACAAGACCGCCAGGACCAAGAAGGAAGCCATAGAGGCGGCTGTCTTTGTTGATTGATTTGATGCCATCAAACAAACCGCTGATAACGTTGTGTCCACCAGGAGCCTGGCCGCCAGAAAGGATTACGCCTACATTGATAGGCTCTTTTGCCTTTACTTTTGCAGATGAGTCAACATCAAACTTGAGAACTGGAAGACCGTAAGTCTCAGGGAAGAGTTCCTTGATTTCTGCTTGGTTTGCAACTGACTGAGTTGGTTCTCCTTCGATTACTTTGACTGCGCCGCACAATGCCTGTGGCAATTTTGGCTTATAGGCTGCGCGTGCAATCTGTAATGGACTTTTCTTTGCCATAAATTATATAATATTAAAATGTTTTGTTGTAGTTTCTGAGTGCAAAGATAAGAATTTCCTGTCACAAAGTAATTAAAAATATAAGTTCAAAGGCAAAATTTTATAAATACATTTTTGTCGGGGGCTAAATGTCAGAACAAAAAGGATTAACTTTGCATTTGTAATTGAAAAAACGTTTGATTTTGAATAATAGATTTGTTTCCGAAACCGCTCCGACTACTGCAAAAGGACTTTTGGCTTTGAGTCCGCTGATTGTGTTCCTGTTGCTGTATGTGGGGCTGTCGATTGTAATCGGCGATTTCTATAAAGTTCCGCTGTCCATCGCTTTTGTGATTTCCTCGATTTGGGGCATCGCAACGACTGGAAAAATACCGTTTAAGGACCGCATAAAGGTGTTTTCCAACGGTGCTGCCAACAGCGATGTGATTTATATGATTTGGATTTTCATCCTTGCCGGGGCTTTTGCCATGTTGGCTCAGAAGGTCGGTGCAACCGATGCCACGGTGAAACTTACAATCAACTCTTTGCCCGCGGGCTACCTTATGCCTGGACTGTTTATTGCGGCGTGCTTCATCTCGATGGCTGTAGGCACATCGGTTGGTACGGTTGTGGCTCTCACGCCTGTGGCGGTGGGCATTGCTCATGGCGTTGGCGGCGATGTGCCGTTGTTTGTAGCCATTGTGGTCGGCGGCTCGTTTTTCGGCGACAATTTGTCGTTTATATCCGATACAACGATTGCCTCTACGCGCTCGCAAGGTTGCTCGATGAGGGATAAGTTTAATGTCAACATTTGGCTCACTTTGCCTACGGCTTTGGCTGTGTTGGCCCTTTATTTTATAATTGGTGGAAATGTCAGTGCTCCTGTTGGCGTAGGCGCTTGCGAGTGGCAGCGCATTGTGCCGTATCTCTTGGTCATTGTCCTCTCGATGGTGGGACTGAATGTGCTGCTGGTGCTTATAATCGGCATTGTTTCGGCAGTTCTCGTGGGGTTGTCCTATGCCGATGTGGATTTCATCCCGATGCTCGGGTTTATGGGCGAGGGTGTCGACTCTATGGGCAACTTGATTGTTGTTACACTGCTGGCATCAGGCTTGCTCGGACTGATTCAGCATAACGGCGGCATCCAGTTTCTGCTCGACCGTATGTCGCGCGGCATCAAGGGGAAGCGCGGCGCACAGGCAATGATTTCTCTGCTTGTGGTGATTGTGAACATGTGTACCGCCAACAACACAATTGCCATCATTACCGTAGGCGGAATGGCGCGGCAGATAACCGAAAACTACAAACTCGACGCGCGGAAGACCGCAAGTCTTCTCGACACTTGTTCCTGCGTTGCCCAGTGCTTAATTCCCTATGGGGCACAGGTGCTTATGGCGGCATCGTTGGCTGGCATCAGCACGGTGTCGATATTGCCACATCTCTATTATCCTTTTGTCTTGGGATTTGTAGTTGTTTTGTCGATTATATTCCAATTTCCTAAGCGATACCACTCTTGAGTGATGCCTCGTCGCCGGCAATGACGGTTAGGAGATTGTCTACATTTAGATGGCGTTGCGCAATGTCGAGCAGTTCGGCAGGCGTGATTCTGTTGATTATTGCCACCTGGTTGTTGAAATAGTCGGCGGTAAAGCGGTTGGAAAACATCGACGCATAGTAGTCGGCAATCGAGAATGGAGTGTCGAGCGTGCGCGCCAAATCGCTGAGCATGTGCGACTTCACTCTGCCTAATTCTTCCGCCGGTATTGGCTCGGTTTGCAGTTTGACAATCTCTTTCTTGATTTCGTCAATCACCTTCCAGGTGTATGATGTGTCGCATTGGCTTGTAATCATCATCATTGACGCGTCTCTGTAGCCGAGAAGCGAAGCCGAGATGCCATAGGTGTAGCCTTTGTCTTCGCGAATGTTGGTCATCAGTCGGCTGCCGAAATATCCTCCCAATGCTGTTACAAGAATGCGCAGCGGTATGTATTCTGGATTTGAACGGAGTATCGCTGGCGAGCCCATGCGTATGCACGACTGCACGGCACCTGCCTTGTTGACAATCTGCGTTGATGCCTTAAATTCTACGGTAGGGCAGTCGCTGCTGCTTTCGAGGTGCGGAGTGTTGTCGGTGATTGTTCCAAATGTTTCATTGATGATGCCAACCATCTCATTATCGACTTTTCCCGAGAGGAGAATCTTCATGTTGGCTGGGTGAAACCATTTGTTGTGAAACTTTCTGAGGCAATCGGACGTAAGACTGTCTATAGTCTTGTCGGTCACTCTTTTTCCTAGATTGTTCTTTTCGCCGAAATGTATTTGTGCCAAAGTTTCCATCGAGAGGAATGCCACTTTCTCACGATTAGTCAGCAGGCGTGTCTTTGCGGATGATTTCAATGTCTGCAACTCGTGCTCTGGGAAACTTGGCTCCATCGCTATCTCTGCTAATGTGGACACTATATTGCGGAAATTGCGGTTCAGAATGTAGATGGAGAGCGTGATGCTATGCGAAGAGGCATCGCAGCCGAACCACGACCCGTAGAAATCGAGCGATTCGGCAATCTCTGCGGCATTGTGCTTCGTTGTGCCTTCGCGGAGTGCAGCCGAAACCAGTTCGCTCTCGGTTTGGCTCTCGCCATCGCAACGCCCGCCCTCAAAAATCACGTCAAGTCGCGATGCGTCCTGGTCGCCGAGGTTGAACACGTATAGCGGTACGCCATTGCTTAATTGAATGCATTCCGGACAAAAAATCTGCAGGTCTTTTATGGGCTGAATTTTTGGGCGCTCCATCTCTTTATTCAAAATTTTTCAGGAACTTGTTGGCACGTTCGAGGTCGGCAGGTGTGTCGATGCCGATAGTCTCATATTTTGTCAAACCCACTTTGATTTTGTAGCCGTTTTGCAGCCATCGCAGTTGCTCGAGCGACTCTGCTATCTCCAACGGCGATTGTTGCAGGCGTGTGATTTCGTCAAGCACGGATGCCTTGTAGGCATACATCCCGACATGCATGAGAAACGGAAATTCGTTAGGCCACGCATTTTGCTCTACATTGCGCAGATATGGAATTACGGAGCGGGAAAAATAGAGTGCATTGCTGTTGTTGTCAATCACAAGTTTAGGCTTTGTCCAGTCTGCCAAAGCGCTGAATCCTTTCGATGCGTCAAACTTGCGCGCCAATGTGGCTATCTGTGTTGATGCGTCATCGAAGCAACGCTTGATCTCATTGATTTGCTGCTCGTGCACGAATGGCTCGTCGCCCTGGATGTTGATTATCACATCAGCGGAGGAGCCGCTGTTGGCATAAGCCTCGCGGCAGCGGTCGGTGCCGCTTTTGTGGTCTGGGCTAGTCATTGTTGCCTTGCCGCCAAAGCGTTGCACTTCGTCAAATATCCGTTGGTCGTCGGTGGCAACGACAATTTCATCCAGCGCTTTCGATGCTTGTCGGAAAACGCGCTCAATCATTGTGTATTCGCCAATCTTGGCCAATGGCTTTCCTGGGAAGCGCGACGACCCGTAGCGTGCGGGAATGATGCCTATGAATGATAGTTTATTTTGCATAATTTCAAGTTCTAAAGATTGTTGCATTCTTCAAGCCACATTGCCGACGAAGCATCGCTCGGCATTCTCCAGTCGCCTCGCGGAGAGAGCGACAAACCCACTTTCGGCCCGTCGGGCAGACACGACCGTTTGAATTGTTGGTTGAAGAAGCGGCGGCAGAACGTGGTCAGCCATTTCTTGATTGTTTCGTCGTCGAATTTATTGTAGAACGCGATTTTTGCAAGCGCGAAAATCTTCTTGGGCGAGAAGCCGTGACGGAGCATCTGGTAGAGGAAAAAGTCGTGGAGTTCGTATGGTCCGACAAGGTCCTCTGTCTTTTGCTTGATTTGTCCGTTCTCGTCGGCGGGAATCAATTCTGGGCTGATAGGAGTGTCGATGATGTCGAGCAATGTGGCTTTCGCCGTTGCGTCGTCAAGTCGGTTTGCCACCCACGAAACGAGGTGCTTGACAAGAGTTTTCGGTACACTCGTGTTGACTCCGTACATCGACATGTGGTCGCCGTTGTAGGTTGCCCATCCCAGCGCCAGTTCCGACAAGTCGCCGGTGCCGATAACCATGCCGTTTGTTTGGTTGGCAATGTCCATCAGCAATTGCGTGCGTTCGCGCGCCTGTGAGTTTTCGTAGGTCACGTCGTGGACGCTGGCATCGTGGCAGATATCTTTGAAGTGCTGGATGCAGGCATCTTTAATCGAGATTTCGCGAATGCTTATGCCCAATGACTTCATCAATGTGATGGCGTTGGTGTAGGTGCGGTCGGTGGTGCCGAAGCCTGGCATTGTCACGCCGATGATGTCTTCGCGGCTCTTGCCGATTTTGTCGAATGTGCGCACCGCCACCAAGAGTGCGAGTGTAGAGTCAAGACCTCCAGAGATGCCTATTACAGCAGTTTTTGCGTGGGTGTGGACAAACCGCTGCGCTAAGCCTGTTGTCTGGATTGAGAAAATTTCTTCGCAGCGTGCATCGAGTTCGGGACCGTTGGGCACAAATGGCAACGCATTGACTTTGCGCGACAGGTCAAGGTCGGCTTCTGTAATGTCGTGTGTCCTTACCACTTGCGCTTGCTGGCGGTGCATGCCGCGGCTTTCGGCAAACGTGGTGTTGAGTTGGCGGTCATTGCGCAGACTTTCTACGTCGATTTCCCCGATAGTCAGTTGCTCGTCGAGCGAGAACCGCTGACTTTCGGCAATGATGTAGCCCGCCTCGCAGATAGAGGCGTCGCCGGCAAAAACCACATCGGTGGTCGATTCGCCAAACCCGCATGATGAAAACACATAGCCCGCTATGCAACGCGCCGACTGTTGCTGGATGAGGCTCTGCAGATATGCGTGTTTGCCTACACAGGCGTTGTCGGCCGACATGTTGAACACGATTTCAGCCCCGGCAATCGCCAAAAACGAACTTGTCGGTACGGGTGCCCACAGGTCTTCGCAGATTTCAACGCCAAAGGTGGTGCGTCCTGTGTTGAACAACAGACTCGTGCGCATTGGCACTGTCTGGCCGCAAAGGGTTACCTCCGTCTCGGGAATTTGGAGTGAGGATGCAAACCATCGCTTCTCGTAAAATTCCTTATAGTTGGGGAGGAATGTCTTGGGCACAACGCCGAGTATCTCTCCGCGCTGAATTATTACGGCTGCGTTGATGAGTTGCCCGTTGTTGCGCACTGGCATACCAACTATCGAAACTAAAGAAAGGTTTCGAGTTTGGGCAAGGAGGGTCTGCAGGGCCTTCTCGGCATTGTCAAGCAACAATGATTGTGCGAACAGGTCGCCACAGGTGTAGCCCGTGATGCTCAGTTCGGGAAATATAATAATCTCAACATGCTTCTCGTTGGCGAGCGTTGAGAGTTTTGCTATTTGCTCAACGTTGTAGGTGCAGTCGGCAACTTTCACTTTTGGCACGGCTGCCGCCACTCTAACATATCCGTATTTCATCCTAACAAATGTTTTCTTTCTTGTTTAAAATGCTTTTCTCGATAAAGAAGCGTGGACGGTTCTTTACCTCTACGTAAATCTTTCCGATGTATTCGCCTATTATGCCCAGCGAAATCAATACCAGCGATCCGATGAACCAGAACGACAGCATCAGAGATGTCCAGCCTTTTATCGTGCTTCCCCCGAAATAGGCGAGCAAGGTGTAGAGCGACACTGCAATCGTGGCAATCAGCATGATGATGCCCACGGTGAAGATGAGTCGGATTGGACGGATGGAAAATGATGTGATTCCGTTGACGGCAAAACTGAGCATCTTCTTCAGCGGATATTTCGATTCGCCAGCCATACGTGCTTTGCGGTCGTAGGTCACGGTGTCGGTCTTGAAGCCAATCAGAGGCACGATGCCGCGGATAAACAGGTTGCGCTCTGGAAATTCCAGCAGTTTCTCTACCGCGCGGCGACTCATCAAGCGATAGTCGGCGTGGTTGTAGACTGTTTTCGCGCCGAGCGAGTTCATGAGTTTGTAGAACATCAGCGCGGAGTTCTTCTTGAAGAAGGTGTCGGTTTCGCGGGAAGCGCGCACGCCGTATACGATGTCGGCTCCGGCAATGAATTTGTCGACCATCGCCTCGATTACGTTGACATCGTCTTGGAGGTCGGCGTCGATTGAAATTGTTGCATCGCAAAACTGTGCAGCCGTGGAAAGACCTGCAATCAAGGCGTTTTGATGCCCTACGTTGCCAGCTAGTTTCACTCCGCAAACCTGTTCGTTGTCTGTAGCGTGGCGGGATATGATGTTCCAAGTGTTGTCCTTGCTTCCGTCATCGACAAGCACAATGCGGCTGTCGGTCGAGACTTTTCCTTTGCTGATCAAGCCGTCGATCACGGCCTTGAGTTGGCGCACGGTGACGTCAAGCATTTCTTGCTCATTGTAGCAGGGTACAACTATGCCTAAAATAGGAGATGCCATAATAAAAAATTTATTCACAAAAGTAACAAAATAATTGGATTATCCTTACTCTAATCCCAATCTTTGTTGCCTTTGCAAATGTTACACGATTGTAACGGTTCTGTTATACTGGGCGTAGCGCATTGGCGTATCTTTGTGCTACGAAATAGGGCTTTATTTAGGAATTAAAATAATAGGTGTAAGTTTTATTAATAATACTATGTCTTTCTAACCAACGTAATATCTGGAAAATACAAAATAGGCTTCTCTCAGCGGGGAAGCCTATTTGCTATTTGTTGGTGTTCATTAGTTCAAACATTCGGTCGCGGTCGGCGATGTAGATGTTGGCATTGTCGAAGTCGAGATAGTTCTGCTCTTTGAGTTCGCTGAGCGTGTTCATAAACGAACTGCGCTGGATGCCGAGCATCGTGTACATGTCCTTGTGCTTGCTGTGGATGGTGATGTCGGTGGCGCCACGATAGGTGAGCGACGTAATCCAGAAAGCCAGGCGCTCGGCGATGCTGCCCGATGTCAGCGATAGGACGGCTTCCATCGGTGTCTGCGAGTTGCGCGACAGGTAGTTGAGCATGTTGAAAAGAAACACGGAGTCGGATTTCAGAATCTTCAGATAGTCGGCTTTCTCAATCTGAAGAATGCCGGCATCGGGAGCGGCATAAACATTATATGGGTAAGCGGTAGTTTTGCCGAAGAGGTATTCGGCGCCAATTACGTTTGGCCCGGAGATGGTTTCCGAAACCCGTATGCGGTTATTGCGGTTGTAGATCTCGATGCGCGCCTTGCCCGAAATGAGAAATTTCAATTGTTGGCAACTGTCGTTGGCTGAAATGAATTTCTCATTGTTGAGGTATTTCAAGAAATTGAATTTTATCTTTTCAATAAGTTCTGAAATTCGTGAATGACTAACCCCTTGAAACAACGGGAGGTCCATCAAAATTTCATACATACTATTCATAAAAGCATTCTTTTTGGTTTCTGTCAATGCAAATTTAGAGATTTTTTTAAATTAACTTAAAGCCTTGAATGTGAAAACACGTTGTTAGGCGCTCGATTTTTGGTTAATAATACTTAACCGACAAACGGATTGTTGGTTAGGGCATTAAAAATGTTCTTTAAGGGCGCATCCAATTTTAATCGCTTTGAATAATGCTCCGTCTAAAGTATCTTTGCACGCGGAAATGAAAAGGTTAATAAATCAGTATATAACTATAGTCTTTCGTGCGCTTGCTTTGTCGGTTATCTTTGCACTGTGTAGTGCCTATGCCTCTGCGGTAGAACAAAGCGACAGCATGAAGTATCGCTATGTGCCTTTGACTCAGGAGGAGATGAACAGCCTTATCCCTGCGGATTTGTTGCAGGCGCAAACGGATACTGTTGTTGTGGAGCAAAGCCAAAGTGTGCCGAATGGGCCATTTACTGCAATGCTGAAGCGCGACAATAAGTTCTTGCGCTATCTCGACCGGTTGGCAACGGGTAATAGGGACCGCTCTTTTGAAAAGCGGTTTGACGTTAATTTCATCGTTATGCCTTCCTATACCAGGGAGGGTAGTTTCGGCATCGGTGGCGGCGCTACAGGACTGTATAGGCTTGATCGTACAGACTCGATAATGCAGCCGTCCGACATTACGGTTATCGGAAATGTTACATTAAACGGTTTTGCTTCGCTTACCGCGAGCGGCAACATCCATTTTCCCGGTCGTAGGCTCAGATACTCATACAAGTTGGAGTACACTTATTCGCCGCTGAATTTCTGGGGCATCACTCGGGAATCGTGTGGCGTAAATCCTAAGATTAAGTACACTAAGAGTCAACTGAAATACACGTCAGATTTGGTGTATCGCGTGTCATCGCATTTTAACGTTGGTGCGTTGCTTGATCTCACTTACAGTCACATAATTAAAATCGACAATGCAGACTATCTTGAGGGGCAGGATAGGACGCACTATTTCACCACCCTCGGCGCTGTCGTGCAGTTTGACACCCGCGACTTCATTCTGCAGCCGCGGCGTGGCATGAATCTGATGCTGCGGTTTGGTTGCCGTCCGCAATTCCTTGGCACATACAATAGGTCGCTGTTTAACGGCAGCATCACGTATAACTATTATCAGCCCTT
The DNA here is from genome assembly GCA_963615935.1 of [Ruminococcus] lactaris. Taxonomy (GTDB): domain Bacteria; phylum Bacteroidota; class Bacteroidia; order Bacteroidales; family Muribaculaceae; genus Limisoma. The sequence continues at coordinate 10,332 of CAVEIP010000063.1, forward strand.
GTGGAAAGGTTGTCTACTCGCAGTCGATGCCTATGCCAGTGTCAACAGCAAGGAGTCGCCGTGGGCTCTGCGTGAGGCTCTCGGCTCTGGCGGCATCAGAATGCGTGGCTATTATTCGGGCAGATATATCGACAATGACTTTGCTTCGGTGCAGGCGGAGTTGCGCCAGCACTTGTTCTCCCGTCTAGGTGTCGCTGTTTGGGGCGGGGTGGGTAATGTGTTCCCATCAATCGGTCGGTTCCGCTCTCGCGACTTGTTGGCGAATGGCGGCATTGGACTTCGGATTGAGATGAAGCACAATGTGAACGGTCGCATCGATTTTGGCATCGGTCGCAACACGTGTGGATTTGTCTTTGCGATAGGGGAGGCGTTTTAGGCAAAGACGTCAGCCTACGGTCGATTCTACGCTCCCTTGGGCGAAACGTGTTGTGATGCGGTCGCCCGCGTGCAACTCGTTGGCCGATGTTATGGCGTGCCCGTCCTTTATGGTTAGCGAATAGCCGCGGCGCAACACTCGCTCAGGCGACAACAGTTCCACTTGTTTCTCGAGGCTGACGAGCCGTTGGCGCTCGGTGTCGATCTTTTGGCGGGAGAGAAGTGAAATGTGCTGACCGGTGAACGACAGGTCTTTACTTGCGGCATCGATGCGTCGGGCGGCATTCATCGGTATGGCTGCCGCGAGTTGCTGAAGGCGTGAACGGTTGCGCACAATGATGTTTTCTGCCATCAGGGGAATGCTGCTTGAATAGTACGACATCTGTTTCTGCGACTCATACACAATGCGTGTGGCAATGTCAACGACTTGGCTTGTAAGCGAATTCACGTAGTCGAGCGCTGCTGAGCCTTTGCTGATAAGCCATTCGGCTGCAGCAGTAGGGGTTTTTACGCGGATGTTGGCCACGGAGTCGACCACGGTGTTGTCGCGGTCGTGACCAATGCCGCTGATCACGGGTAGCGGAAATTGCGCGATGTTGGCGGCAAGATCGTAGTTGTCGAAGGAGTTGAGGTCGCTCGTTGCGCCGCCTCCACGGATTATCACTACGCCGTCAAACAAATCCTGATGCTCGTTGATGCGCTCCAGTGCGGCGATGACCGACGGGACTGTGCTTTGTCCTTGCATCACGGCGGGGAAAAGGCAGGTGTAGAACTGCAATCCCCATTGGTTGTTGTGCAGTTGGTTTATGAAGTCGCCGTATCCTGCTGCTCCTGGCGCGGAAATCACGGCTATGCGTTGCGGCACCTCGCACCATTCCAATTGCTTGTTGAGGTCGATGATGCCTTCGCTTTTCAGCCGGTTGAGTATCTCAAGCCGTTGGCGAGCCATGTCGCCGAGAGTGTAGGTGGGGTTGATGTCGGTTATGACAATCGACAGGCCGTATTGCTCATGGAAATTGGCGCTGACCTCCACCATAATGTTCAGCCCGTTGCCGAAAGCCTGACCTGTGGCAACCTCAAACGAATGGCGAAGCGTAGGGAAGCGGTTTGCCCAGATTATGCCTCGCGTCTTCGCCAACGTGCGCCCCGATGCAGAATCCTTTTGCACGAGTTCCATATAGCAATGTCCGCCACTTTGGCGCACATCGCTCGTTTCAGCCACAACCCAGCAGCGCTGCACTGTGGCATTTTGCAGCAACCGGCCAATGCGACGGTTGAATTCCAATAAACTGATAGCACTTTCCGCCATAACCTTCAAAATACAGATTTCTTCATTACAAACTTACGCAAATTTTGCCGTATGGCAATAACCTATATCCAGTGCAAAATTTTTTATTCAGTAATCTGCGCTGAAACACAGATGATTGGCAAGATTGTGAAAATATTTTCAGAAAAAACCTTCAAAAAAATTTTGTGGAATGAAACAAAACGCATAACTTTGCACTCGCAAAAGCAAAACAACAAACCACTGGAGAGGTGGGTGAGTGGCTGAAACCAACAGTTTGCTAAACTGTCGTAGGGGTTATTCTCTACCACGAGTTCGAATCTCGTCCTCTCCGCGGAAGATACAGAAAATCTTTTGGCCTCGGTCAATTGAATTTTCGGAGAGATGGCAGAGTGGTCGATTGCGGCGGTCTTGAAAACCGTTGAGGGTCAAACCTCCGGGGGTTCGAATCCCTCTCTCTCCGCAACCTCGCTGAGTTTCAGCGAGGTTTTTTTATGTCCAATTGTGCCGAATTAACGAATAAATGGTGGTTGAAAATTTGGGCACAGTAGAAAAACGGCACAGTAGAAAAACCCTGGGGAATTAAGCATAAAGTTTAGAGAGTCGGAAAAGGAAAAACTTAATGTCTGAAACGCCTCTCATA
>CAVEIP010000064.1:0-12470 GCA_963615935.1 [Ruminococcus] lactaris
GCCAAATATTTTCGCAACTTTTTTACCCCTTTTTTAGAACAATTTTTACAAAACGCTGATTTGGCGGCGGTTGCGAGGAAAAGTTTTTTTACCTATCCGAGAGCTCAAAACATAAGCCAACCTATAGTACAACACGGCTAATGCGTGTTTTTGCTTATGTTGGTGGCGCCGCTTACAGGGCGCAAGTTGTTGATTATCAACCGCCCCAGGCTGAAGCCTGGGGTTATCAATACGAAGCCCCGACGGGGCTCACTCCCTCACTACCAGACTAATAAACGCATCGAACGACAGAACTCACCCCGCACTGACAAACACATCAACGCAGAGAACGACTGAACTTACTCCTCACTGACAAACACATCAACACAGAGAATGACGAGGCGAGCCTCTGCTTTGGCAGACGCACCAATTCATCATCCAACGGACTATCAACGCCACTGGCAAGCACAACACACATGCCTCTGTAGGCGCGGACAGTCACCAAAAGGAGGAAATTCGCAATAAATGCGCAACATTATATATATACGTTATTATTTTACGATGGATTTTAGTAAATTTGTCGAATAAACTCAATCAGCGAAATGAACGAAGCAAAACTTAGTCAACTATATTTGCGCGACACTGCATTCCAGAACTTGATGCAGCGCCGAGTTTACAACGTTTTGCTGATTGCCACCCCCTACGATGCCTTCATGATGGAGGAAGACGGGCGAATCGAGGAACAGTTGTACTTTGAATACACATCGCTCAACCTTAGTTCTCCTCCGCGCGTGGCGCAAGCGAGCAGTTACGAAGATGCGCACGAGATGCTCGCCTCGAAATCGTTTGACATGATCATTGCCATGCCAGGCAACGACATCGGTGAAACGTTTCGCGAGGCTAAAGTCATCAAGGCGCAGTACCCCCATATACCGTTTATCGTGCTCACCCCGTTCTCAAGACGAGTGTCGCGAAGGCTTGCCAACGAAGATTTCACGGGCGTTGACTACGTGTTCAGTTGGCTCGGCAATGTAGACCTACTGCTCGCCATCATCAAACTGATGGAGGACAAACTCAACAGCGACAACGACATTCTCGAGGTAGGCATACAGACAATACTTTTGGTGGAGGACTCCGTGCGGTTTTATTCCTCTGTCCTCCCCCACCTATATAAGTTCTTGCTGAAACAGTCGCTTGTGTTTTCCACCGAGGCACTCAACGAGCATGAGCAGATGCTGCGCATGCGCGGCCGCCCCAAGGTGATACTTGCGCGCACCTACGAAGAGGCGATGGAACTCTACCACAAGTACGACGACAAGATTCTTGGAGTGATTACCGATGTGTCGTTCGCCCGCAACGGAGTGAAAGACAGGCAAGCCGGCATCAAGTTGGCCAAAGAGATAAAGTCGCTCGATCCGTATGTGCCTATCATTATGGAGTCGTCGGAAACTGACAATGCCGTCTATGCAAAAGAGATGGGCATTTCGTTTCTCGACAAGAACTCGAAGAAATTTCCCGTAGACCTCGGACAAATAATCACCGATAACTTCGGATTTGGCGCGTTTGTGATACGCAACCCCAAGACCGGCGAGGAAGTGATGCGCATCAACGACTTGAAGGAGTTCCAGGACAACCTGTTCAAGATTCCCGACGAGTCGCTGCTCTACCACGCATCACGCAACGACATTTCGCGGTGGCTCTATTCCCGCGCAATGTTTCCTATCGCAGAAATCATCCAGGCACACCGCTTCCGCGAAATCAGCGAGGCCGCCGAAGTGAAGCAGTTCTTCTTCAACCTGATTGTGAAATACCGCAGGATGAAGAACAAAGGTGTAGTTGCCGTTTTCAAGAAAAACCGCTTCGACCACTATTCCAACTTTGCACGCATCGGGCAAGGGTCGCTTGGCGGCAAAGGCCGTGGCCTAGCTTTTATCGACTCTATAATAAAGAAATACCCCATCTGCGACAATTTCGAGGGCGTAACCGTGTCGATTCCGCGCACGGTGGTGCTCTGCACCGACATTTTCGACCAGTTTATGGAGGACAACAACCTCTACTCCATAGCGCTGTCCGACGCGCCCGATGAAGAGATACTGCAATGCTTCTTGAAGGCTCAGTTGCCCATTGCGCTGAAGGACGACTTCTTTGCGCTGTTTGAGGTAATCGACAAGCCGTTGGCCATACGCAGTTCCAGCCTGTTGGAGGACTCACACTACCAGCCGTTTGCCGGCATCTACTCCACCTATATGGTGCCACACCTGTCGGACAAAAACGATATGCTCCGACTGCTTGGCGATGCCATCAAGAGCGTGTACGCCTCAGTATTCTACGCCGACAGCAAAGCCTATATGACCGCCACCAGCAACCTCATCGACCAAGAGAAGATGGCGATAATCATACAGGAAGTGGCAGGCGCCGAGCACGACGGCTACTTCTACCCGTCGTTTGCCGGTGTGGGTCGCTCGCTGAACTACTACCCCATCAACGACGAGTTGCCCGAGGACGGCGTGGCTGAAATTGCCGTGGGCCTTGGCAAATACATCGTAGATGGAGGGCTGGCATTGCGATTCTCGCCCCGTCACCCAGACAAAGTGCTTCAAACCAGCACAATGGAACTTGCGCTGCGCGACACACAGACCAAACTCTATGCGCTCGACCTTAGAGACGTGGACAACGGATTTAAGGTGGATGACGGATTCAACATAAAGAAACTCAACGTGAACGATGTCGCCAAAAACGGTTCGTTGCGCTATATGGTGTCGACGTTCGACGCCTACGACCAAGTAATACGCGACAACGACGAAGGCAAAGGCCGCCGCGTGGTCACGTTTGCCAACATTCTCAAGCACAAGGTATTTCCACTTGCTGAGATTGTAGACTTCATGCTATCAGAAGGCGAAAAAGAGATGCGCCGCCCCGTGGAGATTGAGTTTGCCGGATGCATAGACAAGCACGGCGAGATGAAGGGCAACGTCTATTGGTTGCAGATTCGTCCGATTGTAGACCGCAAGGAGATGCTCGACGAGAAGATTATGGCAACGCCCGACGAGCAACTGATAATGAAAACAAGCAGCGCCCTGGGCCACGGCATGATGGACAACGTGACCGACATTGTCTACGTGAAGCGGCAGAACTTCTCGTCGCTCAACAACCCTGCCGTTGCCCGCGAGATTGAAGCGCTCAACAAGGCATACACTGAAGCCGAGAAAGGCTACATACTCATCGGGCCTGGCCGCTGGGGCTCAAGCGACCCAGCACTGGGCATACCTGTGAAATGGGCAAACATCTCGTCGGCGCGGGTGATTGCCGAAACCGCATTGCCAGGCTACCGCATTGAGCCGAGCCAAGGCACGCACTTCTTCCAAAATCTCACCTCGTTTGGCGTGGGCTACTTCACCATCGACAACCAGCGCGGCGACTTGTGCGACTACGACTACCTCGACAGTTTGCCTGCGGTGGAAGAGAGCGACTACCTCCGCGTGGTGCAGTTCACGAAACCACTGCAGGTGGGAGTAAACGGAAAGACAGGCTTAGGTATTATTGTGAAACCAAATGATTAGAAATATATATGTCGTTTATAGATAACATAAAGACGATGTTCGGCATGGAGAGCGAGCCAGAGGCTCCTACAAACGCCATCCAGTCGCACACCCCATCGTATATCAACCCGTTCAAGAAAGAAGAGCTGGCAGAACCCGTGGCTGAGCCAACAACGTCGACAAAGGACAACGTTGACGTGGAGGCTGCCATCAGCGACGAGATTGTGGAGAAAGTCACCTCGGTGCTCAACTCCTCGCTCCCTGAATATGCCCGCGAATGCATCGACAAGGACGCGCAGGCAAAATACGTGAAATCGCTCATCGGCTCTGCGCTAAGCGACTTCCTAAGCAACGTGCACACCACAGCGAAGGAGTCAGCACGCCAGGAATGGCAGAAAGAGCGGATGGACCTCGCGCACAAATCGGCGGAGACCGACAAGCAACTCAACGAATACCGCGCCAAGAGCGACGAACTGCGCAACCGCATGCAGAGCCTCGACCGCCAGAAAACGACCCTTAATGAGAGGATAATTTCGCTGGAGGCACGAGTTGCCACCGCCGAAGCCGAGCGCGAGCAGTACGAACTGGAATGCAAGAGTTTGATGAACAAACTCAAAGTGGCTGCCGTGAGCGACGAGTCGCTGCAGTCGGCACAAAGCGACAACAACGAGTTGCGCGAAGCCAACACACAGTTGCAGCAAGAACTCGACAAAACGAAGTCCGATGCCGAAGCCATCGCCAAAGAGGCTGAAGAGGCGCTCCGCGTGGTGAAAGAGGAATTGGAAGCAAAAGACGCCCGCATAGCCGAACTCTCGGCAAACACTGACGCTACCGCAAGCAACGAAGAAGTTGAAAAATTATCCGCCGAACTCAACACGGCAAAGGTACAAATCAGCGAACTCAACGGCTCGCTTGCCGCCCAGCGCGAAGTGATTAAGAAAGCCAAAACCGAAATTGAGGAAGTCAAAAAATCGCTCGACAAGGCGAATGCCGACAATCAGCAACTGAAGGCGCAGATGGGCAACAACGCCACCGACAAGGACGAACTGCAGCGGCTCACCAACGAACTTTCGCTCCGCGACAACGAGTTGGCAGGAATGCGTTCCACGATACAAAGTCAGAACGACGAGATTTACGCACTCAACGAGAAACTCAATGAGGTGGGCGACACAGCCAACCTGTCGCAACTGATGACCGACAACAATGCACTCAAGGACCAAGTGGAGAAGATTACCCTCGAACTAAGTCAGAAGAGTCAGACCATCGACGATCTCAACGAGACGAAGCAGGAAATCACCGAGGTGTACGAGCGCCTAAAGAAAGAACTTGAGCGCAACAAGAAGCACTATTCAGAAAAAGAGGAAGAGTTCCGCAAGCAAATCGTAGCGCTGACCGACGACCTCGACTCTGCCAACAACGAGATTTCGCTGCTAAAGGCTGAAAAGAGAGTGCCGAAAAAGAAGGAAGCGGATAAGCCAGCAAGTCACCCGAAAGGTGTGTCGGCAATCGACTACAGCACAGAGTTCAGCGACTGGCTGATGCCCACTCCCCCATCCGACGCCATCCCCATCTCGGCAGAGCCAGAGGTAGAGTTTGTCGACGACCCAGTGGAGGAAGAGCAGCCTAAAAAGTCAAAAACCAAACACAACCCCAACATCCCGGAACAAATGGAATTGTTCTAAGATTTTTTGGTGTTAGTAGCGCCCGACGGGGTGCTCACCACAGATTGGAGCAATATAAATGACACGAAATAATTAGGGCTGGCATCCAGATGGATACCAGCCCTGCTTTGTATTATCAAGCGACTGCACTAGGGCTTATAAACCGCACGTACTGCGTAGCCAGTACAACGCCATTGATATACGTCATTAACTATAACGCCTGTGTTAGAATTACCCTGAACCAGATCAGCCCATTTAGAAGCGTTCTTTTCGATGGTACTTAACCATAAATAAAATTGACTGCCTCCATAGTATGGGAAGAACAAAGTTGCTTTATTCTTTTTACTTTTGAACTGCCATCCAGAAACTTTCTCGCCCGACGCTGTGGTGCGATAGGTTTGTGTAGCAGTACAGTTGTCAATCAACTCCTGGAATTCTGCCTTGGTTGGCATACGGAACGATCCTCCCCACGCCGCTGTGACAGCGTCGTCGGCACTTTCGAGAGTGCGAAGGTCGTCAACGCCTTTTGCATACTTCGTGAGCGAATCTCCTTTTTCATCATAGCTCCACTTGTATGTAGACCAATCATAAGTGGATTTTGGCTGTGTTTCACCCCAAGCATACATGTTGCCACTATCGGTAACGGTAGCAGCGCCAAGGTTGCAATCAGCCCAAAGCATACCGCTGGGCAACGCAAGGTCGATCATGAGGTGACCGTCGATTTCGCGGTTCGCTCCTTTGACATAAACTGGATAGGCTTCGCTATAGTACACGTCGCCGTGGTATTTCATATAAGTACGCACATAGTAGGTAGCCGTATATAGGTTAGAAATCGTCGACGTATAAGTGTCGCCAAACACTGTGCCCGCCGCTTGGCCGTTGTCGGATACGGTAGGCTCTTCCGTATCTTTGGAATAGCAAACACCGATTTCCACCTCGGCTCCTTCGTCAGCAAGATTGATTACATCGTTGCCGTTGACCGTAACCTTAGACGTAACCTTCATTTCGCCTAAGGTATCCGACACGGGGTCGCATGTCATAGCAAACCAATTCGAGTCGGGGTTAAAGGCAATATAGTCAACCTTGTCGGTTTTTATACCTCTCAACATGCCAGCATCGTCGACAAACCAGAAGGTACGTTGTGCCGAAGCAAACTGCGCAACCATTGCCAGGCAGCAAACGGATAAAAATATTCTAAACTTTTTCATTGTCAATAATCGTATTAGTCTTCAGAATTGATATGTGACACCGGACGGACAGAGATGCCGTAGTAGCGCTCAAGGCCAGTGCCGTTAGCCCACTTGCCGTTGGTGTTCATCATCATGTAGTCGGCACGCACCTTATTGTTGGAATAAACCGAATTACACCAGTAGTAGCCCTCCGTGCCATAATTCTTTTGCTTGTTGTCGTCCATACAACCAACCACTGGAAGGAAGATTGAGTTGCCATTTGTGGTGCTCGTCACCAAATATCCTTTCACGGTCTCGCCCTTTACGTTGGTGCGTGTGGTCCACGACCAAGAGCAATGCTCGATGAGTTCCTGGCAGTCGGCCGACGTTGGAAGGCTACAGTTCTGGCTCCAGCGCGTCATAGCTGCGTCGTCTTCATCCTCGAGAGTGTAGAGACCATCGGAATCAGTGTATTTGGTCATCGTTGCCGAAGTGGTACCATCGCAGAACTTATAAGTAGACGTGGTGTAGGCATCCTTGCTCTCATCCTCGCCCCAAGCGAGATAGTCGCCTGAGTCGGCACTGGTAATGGCGCCGATATTTGCTGTTGCCCAAAGGACTTTGCTCGGAAGGTCGAGGTCGACGAAGCGGTATCCGTCAACATCGGAGTGAGCATATTGAGAGCCAAACATTGTCACTTCGCTCGTTTCGCCGTAGTAGATATTGCCCGAAAGCACTACATACGGGCGATAGTAATAGGTGAATCCACTATCGAGGCCGCTGATTGTAAACTCATAATTTTTAAACTCTGTGCCCAGCACCACCTTGCCGTCGGCAACCGTAGGCGTAGACTTCGTGCTGCTTATGCAGAGACCCACCTCGGGTGTGTTTTCAAACGATGTGACAGACTCCGTTGAGAGTTTCAGCGTCACCGAAGCCGAGAAAGATGTTTCGCTGGAAGCCGTAACGCTGCCGTTCAGAAACACGAACGGGTCGGTGAAATCGCCATAATGCGGAGTGCTGTAGACGGTAAGCGTGCCCGTCTTTTCCAACATAAACCAATTGCGGGTTGTGGTAGTCTCATCGGCAGAAGCAAACGGAGCCATCGCCGACAGGCACAACGCCAAGGCTATAATTTTTCGCATATCTTTAATTTCCTTTCTATTTATAATCAGTAATTTGTATCAACCACCGCGCGAACGGAGAATCCCTGACAGCGCGCTTCCGAGGCAACCGACTGCGCATCCTTGCTAAACACAAATGCCTGCGCATCGCTGTCGTCTTGATCCGTGGTGCGCGAACTTGACCAATACTTGCCCAGGGTGCTTGCGCCAGTCTTTTCAGTGCCGATATAGTAGCCCGAGGCTGGCAAGAAGATACGGGTGTTGTACTTTTTGCTGACAACATACAAGCCATAAACCGCTTCGCCGCTTGTTGCATCCACAAACTGCGACCACGTCGTCGTCACATAGTCCGTAGCCGTTAGCAGTTCCTCAAACTCTGCAGCGAGAGGCATGCGGCATGTAGCGCCCCACTCCATCGAGGCTGCATCGTCGGAGCCTTCGAGGCGGACGTTTGAGTCGGAGGAAGTATACTTGGTGAATGCCCCATCGGAGTAGTATTTGTATTTGTCTAGCGTATATTCAATCTTGTTCGACGGCTCGCCCCAAGCCACATAAGCGCCCTCACCTGTCTTAGCAGAAGCGCCGACGTTTGTCTCAGCCCAAAGCACACCGCTCGGCAAGCCGAGGTCGATAAACTTGTGACCTCCTACCTCCTGGTTTTTCGGAGTGTCGCCGTAGGTGATTACCTGCATCACGTTGCCGTAGAACACGCTATTGTTGATTTTCACATACGAACGGCAATAGTAGGCAGTGCCTGTAGTCAGATCGCTCACCTTGTATTCATACGACTTTATTTCAGAGCCGACCACCTCGCTCATATCATCGAGTGTAGGCTCTTCGTTTTCGTCGGAATAGCACACGCCCACCTGAATATCGGCATCAATGCTCTTCACCTCGCCCACGAGGCTCAAATTGAGTTTTGCAGTGAAACTGGTCGTGGTCTTCGCCTCGATTGAATTGGTTACCGACAACCAGTCGGGATTGATGTCGAAATAGACGCTGCTCACGTCGGCGACCTTCGTGCCAGTCAACGCACCATTCTCATCCAAGAGCCACATAAACTGTTGCGCCGACACTGCCTGTGCCGACAAGAGCAAGCCGCAGAGGGCTGAATATATCTTCAACTTTTTCATTGTTCTAAATCTTAATTAGATGGCCAAATTGTTTTCTCACTCTCGATAACCGGACGTATCGGTATGCCGACATATCGGTCGTCGGCAATTTCGGAGCCAGTTGAATTCTTTTCTAAGTAGAATTTATATGCTCGCGTAACGTTGTCGGGGTACAAATTACGGGTCCAGTATTCTACATAATAGCCGACACCATCGGTAGTTGAATTTCTGAAATGTCCCACTGCTGGAAGGAAGATTGACTTTCCGTTTGTACCAGTTATGGTGTAGCCGTAAGTAACCCAACCCAACGACGACGTTTTGCTATCCCACACCCATGTGCAGTTGTCCTGGAGTTCTATGAAGTCGTCGATGGTAGGTATCTGCCAGTATTCGCCTCTCAGCACAGTTGCAGCCTCTTCTTCGCCAGTGAGTTCAGTCAAGCCGTCTGTGTTATTGTACTTTGACATCGATGTCGTACCGAATTTGTAGGTGTTTTTTGTATACTCCGATTTGCCCGAGAGTTCGCCCCATGCAAGGTAATATCCAGGGTCGCCCGGCACACCAGCGCCGAGGTTTTCGGTAGACCAAAGGCGTCCGCTCGGCAATCCGAGGTCGATATATGTAAATCCTTCCCAAACGTTCGGATCGTACCTACCATCGTGCTCACCAGTAGTGTAGATGGTCTGCACGTCGCCGTAGAACACCTCATCGCCGATTGTAACACACGCGCGGCAATACCAAGGCAAACCGCTATCGAGTCCTTTTAACTCTACCGAGAAGTCGGTCTTAGCCAAATCGGTGTATTCACCCAACTCGCGGTAGCCATTTCCAACGGTCGGTTTCTTGGTGTTGCGAGCGTAGCATACACCCACTTTTGGCTTTTCGGTGAAACTCTTCACATCGGCGACAGTCGATGCAAGGGTGAACGAGAAACTAACTGAATTGTCGGTCGACGACGATTCTCCGTAAGTGATGGTAAACGGATTCTTGAAAAAGATTGTCTGATGATTGTAAACTTTCAGTTGACCGCTTTTGTCAATCAGAAAAAGACCATTCTGAGCGCAAACATACTGCGAAATCAGAAATAGACAACAAAACAAACCTAATGCTCTTCGCATATTTCTTGTAGTTTTTTAATTGCTTGAATGTTAAATGATAGAATATTGGATTCCAAGACACAAAGTTACAACTATTTTCTCTCCCCCCCAATTATTTGCAATTTTTTCGCATGGGGAATTTGTGGAGGGCAACTGAAGAGAAACGAAGGAGAATAGAAGAAAGATCAAAGTTATCAGCACCGTGGGAATTAGGCTGAAAGCCTATTATCGCAACATTTCTACTTTCAGGCCTTCACCTACTGGCAGACCTCTTTATTTGCTGATTAGCGATCCGACACTACCCCGACGGGGTGCGCCCAGTTTCTGGCTGATGTTTAGAACGGATATCCGATAGCGATGTTGAGGGCGAGGCTATCCTTGAACTTGGTCATGTTGTAGTATCCGCTCTTGCCGGTGTCGTACGGCAGGTGTATGCCGACACCGAGGTCTAGACGCACCACAATCATGCCCATGTCTAGACGGACGCCAAGACCTGTGCCAAGAGCCAAGTCCTTAAGGAAATTGCTGCTGATGCGGCCACCTGGACGCTGCTCGTCGTCGGTGAGAAGCCAGATGTTGCCGGCATCCACAAACAACGCGCCCTTGAGCATGCTCACCAATGGGAAGCGGTATTCGGCGTTCATCTCGAAGCGGAACGTACCAGTCTGGTCGTAGTAGCCGTTGTTGGCTGCAGAATCACTGTGGTAACTGCCCGGACCGATACCTCTGACTGGGAATGCGCGGATACTGTTGGCGCCACCCACATAGAACTGCTCAGCGTAGGGCACCTCTTCCGAGTTGCCGTAGGCATGGGCTGCGCCGACATACACACGACCCACGATGCGCTGCTCGCCTACAATGCGCTTGGAGTAGACCATCTGCAGGGTGGCTTTGGCAAACTGCGAGAACGGTGTGCCAAACATTTCTTTCTGCCCCTTCACCCCTGCGAGCGACCAGATGCCCGAAAAGAGGTTACCACCTTCGGTGAAGCCCACCTGCAAGGTGAAGTGCTGGTCGTCGCGGCGCTTGCCGAAACTGCGGTCGTAGGTGTATGTGTAGCCACATTTGGGAATAAACTGGTCACGGAAACTCAGCGCGATTGCGGGGTTCTCGTCCATCGTCTTGTTGAACTCCTCTGTGGTTGTGAGGAGTTTGTTGTATTTGAGGGCAAACAGAGTGACCTGGTTCTGCGAATAGCGTGAGCCGCTCCAGTCGTAGGTCCAACCGAAGTCAAACTGCACCATCTTGAAGAATTTCGGACGGTTCATTATCGTTCCGCCGAGCGAGAAGCGTGTCCACGCCAGTTCGCGCTTGATAAACGGAATGAAATGCGGAGCCAACAGGCGCGGGAACGCCAACTCCGTCTGCAAGCCGAACTCGTAGGAGTTGAAGTCGCTGCGCTTGCCGTCGATTTTGCCAATCTGCCATTCATAGGAAGCGTCGAACTTCACCGTCAGGCGTTCGCCGCCACCGAAGATGTTGCGGTTGAGCACCTGATAGCCCACACCCGGGCCAAGGTAGTTATTGGATTTCGATGTGAGGTTGGCCTCAAACTGCGTTTCTATAGGCTTGTCGAAATGGCACATTATATCGAAGTCCAACTTATTGGTTTTCACCGAGTCGAGCGGAGTGGCGCTCACTGTGATAAAGTCGAAGATGCCAAGTCGCGACAAGTAGGTCTGCGTGTTGCTCAACTTGCGCACGTTCACAAAGTCGTCCTTGTCAAAAGCGATGCACGACGGTATCAGGCTCTTGCGCAAGCGCGATGGCCGCATCCTCACAATCCGTCCCTTGTCGGTGACCATAGTGTCGGGCACACCTGCATTGTCGTTGCGCATCACCACGGTATTGATTTCGCCCACCTTGTAGCGCCACATCGCCTTTTCGGGGATGTTGTCGGCATAGTCCAACTTGACAACCACCTTTCCTGGCACCTGAAGCGTGTCGGCAAGGAAGGTGATGTACTCCGGTCGAAAATAGTAGTAGCCATGGTTGCGCAAGCGGTTGGTTACACGCGTGCGCGCCACCGACAGCGAGTCGTTGCAGATTATCGCCCCCTCCTTCATGTATCTGTCACGCTTCATGTACTTGTTAAGCATGGTGTTGAGTTCGGTGGTGTCGGGCAGATACTGTATCTCTTCAATGGTCTTCGGATGTGCCAGATGCACATGGTAGTTTACCCTCGCCTTCCGCGGATTTTTCTTGCTGTATTTCAAGTCGTAGGACGTGGTGGAGCCGTAATAACCATTCTTGCCGAGCATGTCCTCAACCATCTTCATACGAAGGTCGGGGCGCACGTCGGAGATGAGCACCGGGTCTTCGGCAAACTTCCTATAAATCCACCCCTTCATTCCTTTGCAGTCGGCAGGCCAGTGGTTGTAGAGCCACAAGCCGATAGGCCACGGCGAGCGGATGTAGGGCGAATAGAGCGAGTTGTTTGCCGGCACGTTGATGATTTCAGCGATGTTGCTCGAGATGTCCGACGGCACTTCAGTGCTGTCGGCGGCTGTGACCGAAAGTTTCTTCACACCAGTGTAGAGCACGTCGCCCTCGGCGAGTTTCGACGTGGTGGAGCACGCTGCAAGAATAATCAGCGACAATATGGAGAACAGTAGTTTTTTCATTCCTTCACGCTTTCGGTTGTCGTTTTTGTTTTCCGTCTCGCTTGCCATACCTTGAAGAACTTAAACATGTCGCTGAATGTGGCAATCTTACGCTTCCACGTGAAGCCGGCACCATATTCAGTGATTTCACCCTCGAGGATGCTTTCATACTCCTTGTGGTAGAAC
>CAVEIP010000065.1:0-392 GCA_963615935.1 [Ruminococcus] lactaris
AAATTGAACTTAACGTAGAGGGCGCTGTCGATCCAGATCCTGACCCCGACCCCGCCTAGCAAATTTAAAAAAACAAGCATAAAAAATCATCGCCAAGTCCAAGAAGAACTTGGCGATGATTTTTTATGCTTCAAACAGCCTATCCTTTCTCGCACACATAAAGAGCTGTCGCACGTTAATAACTTCTCAAAATATTGGCTCCAAGTCAATTTGTGGGACGCTGTCCTTCAAATTGAAAGACTTTCTTATGTAGACTGAGAAATTTCGATAAAACATTTGTATAGTTCGATGTAATTACATATCTTGCCGACAAATTTCTAAAGCCAATATCACTACTGTCCACTAAAAAATGGACGGGTTAAAAATTAAATAAATCCGGTTCACTTGAACCA
>CAVEIP010000065.1:402-12429 GCA_963615935.1 [Ruminococcus] lactaris
ACCATAGAGAACTTTGACATCGTTGATATTCTTTTTGTCGAATAAGTCACGGATATGGGTCTTGTCGGTGAGCGAGATTCCGAGGATTTGCAGGATTTCGTAGATGCTTCGCTCCAACTTCATGTCGTGTTATACTATTGCTACAAGACAGTAAGTAATTATAGCACAATAGATTTGGATGCGCACAGCATTTTCGGATGTTCCCCAAAACCGTTTGATTTTGAGGTGCTGCTTTACCCATTTGAAGAACAACTCGACGCTCCATCGGTTGCGGTATAATTCCGAAATCAGAGCCGCTGAGGCCGTCGTGTTGTTGGTCAGGAATATGTATCTTGAGCCGTCTTCCGGATCCTCGCATATCACTTTTCGCAACTCATCAGGGTAAACCTTGGCGCTTTTATACACGGTAAAAGTGCCGACAATGTCGGAAACTATGCCATTTGCAAGTCGCCTTTTCCATATTCTGGGCTTCATCCGGACATTGGTTTTGGCTCTGAGAACGAAGAAGCCGCCAATAAGATTTATCGTGTAAAGGTTGCCGTAATCGTTGTAGCCTCGGTCGAAGATGTAGTGCGCTCCAGGCTCGTACGGAATCTCCGGCATAGCCTTTGAGTCATGCACATTAGCCGCAGTAATATGCACAAATGCAGGCACTTGAGCCTCTACATCGTAAAGCGTATGCATCTTGATGCCGCCTTTGTGTTTGCGGAACTTAGCCCATTCAAACACCGACAGACAAAGGTCGATGGTTGTGGAATCAAAGGCGTAGACATGACCCTCAAGCTCGAAGATTTTGTCTATTCGCCGCCTCCTTGCCTCTGCTATCATGAACTTGGCATAGTCCTCAAATATGCGGTAGTCTCGCTGCTCATTAGCTTTGCTAAGATTGCTTCGCGTCACAGACTTTCCCATCCCGAGATGATAAAGTTTACCGCTGTGAGCTTCTGTTGCGACAATGAGGTCGCGGAGGCTTTCTCGATTGGTCAACTGTCCAAACATCATCGTAAGTAGTTGATTCCAACACGAAAAGCTCTTGACATATTTGTCGCCATTATACTTTGCGACAATACGATTGAACTTACTTCTATCCATAAACTGGACTAATTGGGCAAAAACGAAAGGATCCTTATGCATAACAATCTGATTATGACTGCAAAAGTAATTTCAAATCCGTTCGCTTTTAAATCGCTTATAACAAATTGAATATCAGTGATTTCAAGGAACTTCTATAATTTTTTAGTGGACACTAATGTGAACCTTATTTTACGCCTAATTTATGGCCTATAACCGCATCAATTGGCTATCAAATCAATAATTACATTTTTGTCGGAGGTGGCACCGGATTTCACTTATATGCAACTAGCCGAAACAGTTATCTAGAAGTACCTGTATTTGGAGAATTCAGAGTAAACTTCTTTAACAAAAAAGTAACACCATTTTTTGATTTAAGAAGTGGAGTAACAGTGGGCGCGGCTTGCGGATTTTATGGCGGTCTTGGTTTAGGGGTGCGATTTTCTTTAAAAAATCGCCATGCTTTATACGCTGTTCTTCAATATGATACGACGTTGCCTTATGGAGGTAAAAGCGAATGGTGGGATGCCATCGACTTGGGATTTAAGGCTGGATTTGAATTCTGACAACCATAATCGTTTCTCTCGGGAACAGAATTCCATGCGATAAAAATTTGCAACAAAATGCGATAATTTGCTTGCATAATTAAAGATTATCCGTACCTTTGCAAACAAATAAACACTTTATGCTAACTATGCAACTTACACATCATCATCATCACGCCGTCCATTCGTTAGAAGAGGTTGGCCGATTGGCTATTGCGTAAGTTTCATATATGATTGACTACGAAACCGGTTACCTCTTTTGAGTGTGACCGGTTTCTTTTTTTACTAACCCCGACAATAATAAATTTTTATACAATATGCTACGAATTGCTGTACAATCAAAAGGCCGCCTCTACGACGAAACGATGGAACTCCTTTCGGAGGCAGGCATCAAACTTACGGCTGTGAAGCGCTCTTTGCTCGTGCCAAGCCGCAACTTTCCTGTAGAACTCCTCTTCCTTCGCGACGACGACATCCCTGACTCTGTTGCCACCGGTACTGCCGATCTCGGCATTGTGGGCTACAACGAGGTGATGGAGAAGCAGCGCGACGTTGAGGTGATTAAACGCCTCGGCTTCAGCCGTTGCCGCATCTCGCTTGCCGTGCCAAACACTGCCGACTATAAAGACATCTCTTGGTTTAACGGCAAGAAAATCGCCACTTCCTATCCAGTTATTCTCAAGAAGTTCTTCGCCGAGCAAGGCATCTCCGCCGAACTCCACGAAATCAGTGGCTCGGTGGAGATTGCACCGAGCATCGGACTCGCTGACGCCATCTTCGATATCGTGTCGTCGGGCAGCACGTTGGTGAGCAACAACCTTAAGGAAGTGGAAAAGGTAATCGATTCCGAGGCCGTGCTTATAGGCGGCAAGACCCTTGACGCCGAGAAGCAGGAAGTGCTCGACGAACTCCTGTTCCGCTTCGAGGCGGTCAAGGCCGCGCAAGGCAAGAAGTACATACTGATGAATGTACCTCGCGAGCGACTCAACACCGTGCTTGAGATTCTGCCAGGCATCAAGAGTCCTACGATTCTGCCTCTCGCCGACAACAACTGGTGCTCTGTCCACACCGTGCTTGAAGAAAAATTCTTCTGGGAGATTATCAATAGGTTGAAAGCCGCCGGTGCAGAAGGCATCCTTGTGCTTAACATCGAAAAAATGGTATTGTAAAAGTCTGCGACAATGGAAATCAGCATATACAAGAACCCTGACGCCGCCACCCTTCAGCAGTTGCTCCGTCGCAACGCCAAAGGTGTGGACGACATTGCCGACACCGTGCGCGGCATCATGGACGAGGTGAAGCAGCGCGGCGACGAAGCCCTGTTTGAGTTTGAGCGCCGCTTCGACTGCCCATCGCTCGCCGACCTTAAGGTAAGCGACAGCGAGTTTGACGAGGCAGAGCGTCTTGTCGACGCCCGCCTCAAAGATGCCATCAAGGTGGCAGAGGGAAACATCCGCAAGTTTCACGCCGCACAGATGATGACCCCCATCGAGGTAGAGACCACACCCGGCGTGGTGTGCCGCCAGAAAGCCGTGCCCATCCGCAACGTAGGCCTCTATGTGCCAGGCGGCAACGCACCGCTGTTCTCCACGGTGCTGATGCTCGCCGTGCCAGCCAACATTGCCGGATGCGCCAATGTGGTGCTCTGCACCCCTCCCGGCAAGGACGGCAAGATAAACCCAGCAATCCTCGTGGCAGCGCGCTTGGCAGGCGTCAGCAAGGTATATAAGGTCGGCGGAGCGCAAGCCATCGCCGCAATGACCTACGGCACCGCCACCGTGCCGCGCGTCAACAAGATTTTCGGTCCAGGCAACCGCTTCGTCATGGTGGCAAAGCAACTTGCTCAAGTAAGCGACGTGGCAATCGACATGCCCGCCGGCCCGTCGGAGGTGATGATTGTAGCCGACGACGCAGCCAACCCAACGTTTGTTGCCGCCGACTTCCTGTCGCAGTCCGAGCACGGCCCCGACAGCCAGTCGATACTCGTGACCACAAGCGCCCGCCTTGCCTCTGCTGTGGCTGCGGAGGTCAACACCCTGCTCGAGCGCCTGCCCCGACAAGAACACATCAAACAGTCGCTGTCGAAGAGCAGCATCATCGTGGTCGACAACGATGACGAAATGATGGCTGTGGCAAACCAATATGCTCCAGAGCATCTCATCATCAACCACACCGATGCCGAGCGCCTAGCTGCGGCGGTGGAGAATGCCGGCAGCGTGTTTCTCGGACAGTATGCCTGCGAAAGTGCCGGCGACTATGCTTCAGGCACCAACCACACGCTCCCAACGAGCGGCTACGCCCACGCCTATAGCGGCGTGAACATCGACAGTTTCACGAAAAAGATAACATTCCAAAGCATCACAGCACAAGGCATCGCCACACTTGGCCCGGTGATTGAAACCCTTGCCGAGGGCGAAAGTCTTGATGCGCACAAACTTGCAGCGACAGTACGTATTGAGCAAGTCAATGCTCAGAAATAGGAGGTAAAAAGATTATGGATTTGAAAAAGATAGTAAGGGAAAACATTTATAACCTTGAGCCCTACAGTTGCGCCCGCAACGAGTTTAGCGGCGAAGCATCGGTGTGGCTCGATGCCAACGAGAGTCCCTACAACACGCCCTACAACCGCTATCCTGACCCGTTGCAAGTCGACGTGAAGCGGCTCATCAGCCAACAGCGTGGTGTGGTTGCCGACCAGATATTCCTCGGCGTGGGCAGCGACGAGTGCATCGATATGGTCTACCGTGTGTTCTGCCGTCCAGGCGTTGACAATGTTGTAGCCATCGAGCCAACCTACGGCATGTATGAGGTGTGCGCCGCAGTCAACGACATCGAGTATCGCCGTGCGCCGCTGACGGCAGATTTCACCATTGACATAGAGAAAATCTTCGAGAAGATTGATGCCAACACCAAAGTGGTGTGGATATGTTCGCCCAACAACCCTACGGGCAATGCCTTTCCGCGCGAAGCCATCGAGGCGGTATGCGCAGGATTCAACGGAATTGTGGTGGTGGATGAAGCATATATCGACTTCTCCGCCAAGGGGAGTATGGCAACTCAACTCTACCGCTATCCGAACCTCATCGTGATGCAGACGCTCTCGAAGGCTTGGGCAAGTGCGGCAGTGCGGCTCGGCGCGGCATTTGCCTCGAAGGAGATTATCGACATCTTCAACAAGGTTAAGTATCCCTATAACATCAACCTCCTCACTCAGCGCTATGCCATCGACCGCTTGACCGACAAGGCACAGGTAGAGGCGTGGGTGGCAAGGCTCATTGCTGAGCGCGACCGCCTGATAAAGGTGTTGCCTACGCTGGCCTGCGTGGAGAAGGTGTTTCCTTCGGATGCCAACTTCCTACTCGTGCGCGTAGCCGACGCCGATGCCATCTACGCCTATCTGCAGCAGCATGGCATCGTGGTGCGCAACCGCAACCGCGTGGCTTTGTGCAAGGGATGTCTCCGTTTCTCAGTGGGCACGGAGGAAGAAAACAACAGTCTGATTTCAGCACTTGAAAATTATGGAAAATAAGCGACGCATACTTTTCATCGACCGCGACGGCACACTCGTTGTGGAGCCGCCCGTCGACTATCAACTCGACTCTTTGGAGAAACTCGAATTCATCCCGGGGGTGTTTCGCAACATGCATTTCATCGCCACGACGCTCGACTTTGAACTTGTGATGGTCACTAACCAGGACGGCCTCGGCACAGAGTCGTTCCCGATGGAAGATTTCCTGCCGCCCCATGAAAAGATGCTCAAGGCATTTGAAGGCGAAGGCGTCACCTTCAGCGACATCGTGATTGACCGCACGTTTGAGCACGAGCACAAGCCTACGCGCAAGCCCGGCACGGCTCTGCTCACAAAGTATATGAACGGCGACTACGACCTCGCTTCGTCGTTTGTAATCGGCGACCGACTCACCGACATCCAGTTGGCGAAGAATCTCGGTTGCAAGGGTATACTGCTCTGCACTGGCGGAGTAGGGAAGGACGATGTGGAAAAAGCTGGACTGGCGGACACTTGCGCCCTGGTGGCTGAATCGTGGGACCGCATTGCCGACTTCCTGCGCGGCGGAAGTCGCACAGCGGAGGTGCACCGCGCCACAGCGGAAACCGACATCTTCGTGAGCATCGACCTCGACGGTCACGGCAAATGCGACATCTCCACTGGCCTCGGATTTTTCGACCACATGCTCAATCAGATTGGCCGCCACTCGGGTTTCGACTTGACAATCAAGACCAAAGGCGATCTCTATGTGGATGAGCACCACACCATCGAGGACACCGCCCTTGCTCTCGGCGAGGCACTGCGGTGCGCCCTCGGCGACAAGCGCGGCATTGAGCGCTACGGCTTTGTGCTGCCGATGGACGACTGCGACTGCACTGTGGCTCTTGACTTTGGCGGGCGTCCGTGGCTCGTATGGGAAGCCGAATTCAAGCGCGAGCGCATCGGCGAGATGCCTACGGAGATGTTCCTGCACTTCTTCAAGAGCCTTAGCGACGCTGCCGCGATGAATCTCTACATCCATGCCAACGGCATAAACGAGCACCACAAGATTGAGGGCATCTTCAAAGCCCTTGCTCGGTCGCTGCGCGCAGCCTCGCGCCGCGATGTGCTCCGCTACGAACTGCCGTCGACGAAAGGCGCTTTGTAGGCCTACTTTGGCAATAAATTATTACTTTTGCAGCATAATTACGATAATTGCGAACTATGGCATCTAAACTTTGGGAAAAATCCGTGGAAGTGAACCACGATGTGGAGACCTACACTGTGGGCCTCGACCGCGAAATGGACTTGTATCTTGCGCCTTACGATGTGCTGGGCTCTATGGCGCACATCACCATGCTCGAAAGCATTGGGTTGCTCTCTGCCGACGAGTTGAAGAGTCTGCTGGCTGAGATGAAGGAAATCTATCACGAGGCCACCGAGGGCAAATTCGTTATCGAGGAAGGCGTGGAGGACGTGCATTCGCAGGTGGAATTGATGCTTACCCGCCGCCTTGGCGACATAGGTAAGAAGATCCACTCCGGACGCTCGCGCAACGACCAAGTGATGGTCGACTTGAAGTTGTTCATGCGCTCCGAAATTGAGGCAGTGGCTCTCACCACTCAAAAACTTTTCTCCACGCTCATTGCCCAAAGCAACCGCTACAAGGACGTTATTATCCCCGGCTACACACACCTACAGGTGGCAATGCCGTCGTCGTTTGGCCTGTGGTTTGGCGCCTACGCTGAGAGTCTTGCCGACGACCTTATGGTGCTTCAGGCTGCCTACCGCGTGACCAACCGCAACCCCTTGGGCAGCGCCGCTGGCTACGGCTCGTCGTTCCCGCTCGACCGCAGCATGACCACTCGTCTGCTCGGCTTCGAGTCGATGAACTACAATGTGGTGTACGCTCAGATGGGACGCGGCAAAACCGAGCGCACCGTGGCTAATGCCCTTGCCGGCATCGCCTCTACGGTGTCGCGCCTGGCCTTCGATGCCTGCCTGTTTAACTCGCAAAATTTCGGCTTCATCAAACTGCCGGATGAATACACCACAGGTTCGTCAATTATGCCCCACAAGAAGAATCCCGACGTGTTTGAACTGACTCGCGCCAAGTGTAACCGCCTGCAGGCGTTGCCATATCAGATTACGATGATTCTCAACAACCTCCCGTCGGGCTATTTCCGCGACATGCAACTCATCAAGGAAGCGTTCCTCCCGGCATTCGACGAGTTGAAGTCAATCCTGACTATGGTCAACGCGATGCTTTCGGAAATCAAGGTCAACACCGATGTGGTGAGCGACGACCGCTACAAGTTTATGTTCTCCGTTGAGGAAGTTAACCGCCTTACTCGCGAGGGAATGCCGTTCCGCGACGCCTACAAGAAGGTTGGTCTCGACATCGAAGCCGGCCGCTTCGAGCCAGTCAAGGAGGTGCACCACACCCACGAAGGCTCTATCGGCAACCTCTGCAACGACCGCATCGAACGGCTCTTTGCCGACACCCTTGCTTCGTTCCATTTCGAGGACTATCACCGCGCCATCGACCAACTTCTGAAATAGGATGAAAGCGTTTGTTAAATCCCTGTTGTTCGGACTCCTGCTCACCGCTATGGCGGCATGCGAATCGGTCGATAGCCAGCGCATACCAGCGCTCAACGTGAGCGTCGATCTTAGTAATGCCGGACTCTGGCAAGTGTATGGCGTGAGCGGCTACGGCCAGTGCCGCATCTTCGACCGCAGCAAGCATCTTCCCGCCGATTTTACCTTCACCGAGCGCACCTACACCGGCTATGGCGGCGTGATGCTTGTTTACGGCATCAACGGTCCCGTGGCTTACGACCGTGCCTGTCCCGTGGAAGTGGACAAAAACGTTACGCTCTATTTCGACTCCGAAACACTTGACGCCTACTGCCCAAAATGCGGCTCACGTTTCAACGTCTGTGAAGCCGACGGCGTGCCAACCCAAGGCACCGCCCTCGAGAACCGCTACGGCCTGCAGCGCCTCTCCGTGGTGCCCGCCAATGGCGGATATATCATCACAAGATAAAAAGTTATTACCCCCGTTAAAGGGCGAGTGAGAAAAATTTGGCGGCGTTGTTGTCGGTTATAGACGACACTTCTTCGACGCTGACACCAAGTGTGTCGGCTATTTTGGCGGCAATCAAAGGGATGTAGGCGCTTTCGTTGCGCTTGCCGCGGTAGGGCACTGGGGTGAGGTACGGGCAGTCGGTTTCCAGCAGGATGCGGTCGAGACCTATCACGCTGAGCACTTCATCTATGTGCGAATTCTTGAAGGTGACAACACCATTGATGCCAAAATAAAAATCGCCATAGCGGCGTATGCGCTCAATGTCGGCTTTCGTGCCTCCGAAACTGTGGAACACGCATTCGGGAAGCGTGCGCCCGAAACGGTCAAACACTTCGCACACCTCATCGAGGCCTTCGCGGCAATGGATGATTACTGGCAGATTGCGGTCCACCGCCCACCGCAGTTGCTGGCGGAATGCCTGCATTTGCTCCGTGCGGAAAGTCTTGTCCCAATATAGGTCGATACCCACTTCACCGATAGCAATGAACGGATGGTCGTTGAGGTGGCTCTCTGTGGCATCGAGTTGATTCTGCCAGTCGGCTTCAACCGATGTGGGATGCAGTCCCATAGCCATCGAAGTGTAGCCAGGATAAGCCTGATGAGTTGCCACCATAGCGTCGTAGGTCGCCATGTCGACGTTCGGCAGCACGAGATGTCGCAGCCCCGCCTTTTTGGCGCGGTCCACAACCTCGGCGCGGTCGGCGTCGAACTCTTCGAGATAGATATGTGAATGCGAGTCGATCATCGGTATTATTTCTTTCTTCCCATCACCATTTTGTCGAATGCTTCAAAGAAAGCAGTCGCTTCGGCGCTCAGTTCTGCTGAGTGGAGCGCTTCGAGCGCCTTTTTGCTGTAGGCTTCAACGGCCTGGCGGCAAGTGTCGCCGATGTTGAGGCGGTCGTAGATGCCCGTCACGCCCGCAATCTTTTCGCCAGGATAGGCAGCCTTGTTGCCGAGCCAGAAATCCAGTTCCTCCTTGTCGGCGCCTTCTGCTTTATGCAGCGCATTAATGAGCAGATATGTCTTCTTGTTGTTCATAATGTCGCCGCCGATGGCTTTGCCAAACACCTCTGGGTCGCCGTATACGTCGAGCCAGTCGTCTTGGAGTTGGAATGCGATGCCGAGATTTACGGCAAAGTCGTGCAGACCATTGGCTTGATGCTCTGGCGCGTTACCCATAATTGCGCCAAGGCGCGCTGCGCCAGCAAGAAGTACCGACGTCTTGAGACGTATCATCTCGAGGTATTCGTCGATGCTTACATCGTTGCGGCTCTCAAACTCCATGTCGTATTGCTGCCCCTCGTACACGCCGATTGCAGTTTCGTTAAACACCTTCAGCAGGGCGATGGCTTTGGCGGGGTCAACGCCGTCGACCACCAGTTGAGTGGCAAGTGTGAGCATCGTGTCGCCTGAAAGGATGGCAGTGTTGTCGTCCCATTTGTTGCACACCGTAGGCTTTCCGCGACGCAGGTCGGCGCGGTCCATCACATCATCGTGGAGTAGGGTAAAGTTGTGAAACTCCTCGATGGCAGCCGCCTGAGGCAACGCCTCCAAGCAGTTGCCGCCCACAGCGTCGCATGCCGCCAGCACGATGACGGGGCGCAGGCGCTTGCCGCCTTGCTGAAGTCCGTAGACGATGGGCTCGTAGAGTCCCTGCGGTTGGCGTCCAGAAGGACACGCGATAGAGTCAACAGCCTTTTGGGCCAGAGAGATGTAGTCTTCGATTGTGCGCATATTCTTGACAGTTTAGAGTGGTGGATAATCACCTATGCAAAAATAGAACGATTTTGCGATAAAAATATGAAAAAGTGCGACCTTTTTGTTCTAAAATATTGGGTTGAGGAAAATAAATTGCAGAATGTTTGCAAGTTGGCTTGGAAATGAGTACTTTTGTGGGCTAATTCCGAACAGGCTCTGAAAAGAGGCTCGCCTCGGGCGGGTCCGCCTCACGGACATAATTGTAAAATGTTTCTATTTAAATGTACGCAATTGTAGAAATTCAGGGACAACAGTTCAAGGCCGAAGCAGGCAAGTTCTTGTATGTTCACTATCTCGGCGAGAACGTAAAGGAAGGCGATTCAATCGACTTCGACAAGGTTCTCTTGATTGATGCCGACGGTGCCGTTAAGGTTGGTGCTCCTACCGTAGAAGGTGCAAAAGTTGTTTGCGAGGTAAAACGTCCCCTCGTGAAAGGTGACAAGGTGCTTGTTTTCAAGAAAAAGCGCCGCAAAGGTTATCGCCGTTTGAACGGTCATCGCCAATGCTTCACCCAGGTAGAGATTAAAGACGTAGTTGCATAACCACTAAAAGTTTAAAGAAATGGCACATAAAAAAGGTGTAGGTAGTTCTAAGAACGGACGTGAATCGGAAAGCAAACGATTGGGCGTCAAGATCTTCGGTGGTCAATTTGCTAAAGCAGGCAACATCATCAAACGTCAACGTGGCACAGTTCACCATCCGGGTTTGAATGTTGGCATGGGTAAAGACCACACTTTGTTTGCATTGGTCGATGGTACAGTTCTCTTTACAGAAGGTAAAGGTGGC
Source organism: [Ruminococcus] lactaris (assembly GCA_963615935.1). Taxonomy (GTDB): domain Bacteria; phylum Bacteroidota; class Bacteroidia; order Bacteroidales; family Muribaculaceae; genus Limisoma. The sequence continues at coordinate 11,141 of CAVEIP010000065.1, forward strand.
CGTAAGTTCATCAATGTAACTCCAGTTGAAGCCGCTAACTAAGAGGCAGCGCAACTGACCCAACAACAAGCATAAAATGGCGGTTGCCTTAGGGCAGCCGCTATTTTTTTTAGGGTGTCCGCCGATGGCGGCATCAAAAAATATACTGATTATGTCTAAGACGAAACCAACATACTTGTATCATCTTCTGGCACTTTTTGCCGTATGCGTGTGGGGCACTACCTTCGTGTCGACCAAAACACTGCTCATCAACGGCTTGACGCCGACCGAAATTTTCATTTACCGTTCGCTGCTCGCCTATGTGTGCATCGTGTTTATGGCATGGGGACGGTGGTTTGCCTCGTCGCTTCTCGACGAATTGAAAATAATCGGTGCGGCACTTTTCGGCGGCTCGGTGTACTTCATTACCGAAAATACCGCCCTCCAACTGATGCAGGCATCCAACGTGGCAATCCTTATAAGCATCACGCCGCTGCTGTCTACGCTCTTGGGTATGGCATTCTACCGTTCGGAGCGCACCAAGCGGCCCGAGAGAGTGATTCTCGGCTCACTGGTGGCTCTGATTGGCGTTGTGGTCATCCTGTGGGAAGGCAGCAATCTGATGGCATTTAATGTCCACGGCACTGTGCTCGCATTTGTGGCGGCACTGACCTGGGCGGTGTATAGTCTGCTGGTAAAAGACTTGTCGAAGCGCTATAGCGATGTGTTTATATCCCGCAAAGTGTTCGGTTATGGATTGGTTTCGATGGCCATTTGGGTTCCGTTTTTCCACCCCATGAGTTTCCATCTTGAACAGTTGATAAAGCCAACGGTGTTCTTTAATCTACTCTTTCTCGGACTCATCGCCTCGATGCTTTGCTTTACTATTTGGAATGCCGTGGTGCGCCGCATAGGTATGGTGCGCGCATCTAACTATATTAACTTCAATGCAATAGTGACATTTGTTGCAGCCTATTTCTTGCTTGGGGAAACGATAACCACCATAGCACTCATCGGCTCTGCCGCTGTGATTTTTGGCGTGTGGCTGGCGGAAAGTAAATAGTGGTTAATTTTGCTACTAAAATGGGGTTTATTCGCAAATAGACTAATATAGTTCCCTAATAGAACAATGTTGGATGAAAAAGTTTCTGCTACTTTGCAGTGCGAAACAAAAAGAGAATAAAAGAACAGTAAAATCATCCAACAGTTATGGTAAAGTCGTTTGATGCTGAAGAGTTCAAGGATATAGAATGCCTGTCGTATAAGACGGACATTACCCTTTTTGAGAGAATACAGGATTACAATTGTAA
>CAVEIP010000066.1:0-12154 GCA_963615935.1 [Ruminococcus] lactaris
AGCAAGCTTGTTTTGTTTTTCCGCTCGGCTTGCACTATCTTTGTAAATGGCTAATTATAGACGGAAATGAAACTATTCACAGCAGCGGGACTGCGTGCCATCGACACGGCAACAGTTGAAAACGACGGAATCTCAAGCATCGACCTAATGGAACGGGCTGCCTCGGCGGTGGCCTACGAAATAATATCGCGGTGGGTGCCGTCGCAACGCATCATCATCCTCGCCGGACCGGGCAATAACGGCGGCGACGCGCTTGCTGTGGCTCGCCTGCTCATCAATCAGGGCTACAGTCCTGAGGTACTGTTGTTCAACACGAAGAACAAACTGTCGGACGACTGCGCAATAAACCGCCAGCGTCTGCTCGACATGGACTATCCGCAATTCATCGAGGTGCAACACAAACTCATAGTGCCGGAAATCTCGAAAACTGATGTGGTGGTCGACGGTCTGTTTGGCAACGGTCTTTCGTCCAACCTCCGCGGCGGCTACGTGTCGCTCGCCAAGATGATCGACGAGTCGGAGGCATTTGTGGTGGCCATCGACGTGCCGTCGGGGCTCTACCCTGACTTCAATGCCACCAACATTCTTAACAATGTGGTGCACGCCAACCTGACACTTACGTTCCAGTTTCCGCGGCTGGCATTCTTCTTCCGCGAGAACTCAAGATGCATCGGTGAGTGGAAGGTGCTCAACATCGACCTCAACTCCGAAGCCATACGGAAAACCCCGACGTCCTACTATCTCATCGACAAGGCGGGCGTGAAGGAGGGTTTGCGCAAGCGCGACCCGTTTGCCGACAAAAACGACTTCGGCCACATGCTTCTCGTGGCGGGCAGCCTCGGCATGGGCGGCGCTGCGGCGCTGGCAGCAAAAGCGGCTCTGCGCACAGGCGTAGGTGTGGTCGACATCCACACTCCTTCGTGCTGCTACATTCCCTTGCAGGTGTCGGTGCCTGAGGCGCGCGTGATGCAGGACAAGGATAGTTGTCACACCACGGAAATCGTTGCCGACAAGCGGCAGACGGTAGTAATTGGCCCGGGACTTGGACAGCATGCGGCAACGGAAACTGCCATCGAGTCGTTTCTCCGCCAAACCACGGCTCCTATGGTGCTTGACGCCGATGCGCTCAACTGCATTGCCAACCTTCGCACGCCAATCAACAATATCCCGCCGGGAGCAATCATCACGCCCCACGTCCGTGAATTCGACCGCCTCTTCGGCGACCACTTCAACGACGAGGACCGTTTCAACCGAGCAGTAGACATGTCGAAACTGCTTAAGATAAACATCGTGCTCAAGGGTCACTACACGTTTGTGTTCCGCCCCGACGGCAAAGTGTTTGTCAACACCACTGGCAACGCTGGAATGGCCACAGCAGGCAGCGGCGATGTGCTCACGGGCATCATCGGTGCACTCCTGGCGCAGAAGTACCGCCCCGACGTGGCTGCCTCGATGGGCGTGTTTATCCACGGCTATGCGGGCAATCTCGCATCCAAACGCCACGGCGAATACGGACTCACGGCATCCGACATTGTGGACTGCATCGGCGAGGCCATCAAAGAAATTATGCAATAACAAGAAATCGTTGATATATGAAAAAGTTGCAAATCATCACATTGGCTGCGGCCATCGCTACTTCATCGGTGGCTTTTGCGCAGGAAACGCAAAAACTCACAGCCAACAAGCACAACGAATACGGACTGATTTACACTCTCCCGAAAACTCGTCTGAACATCGAGGTGGAGGCTGTAAAAACAATAAAGAAGGCGGGGCCTTACTACCGCTATGCGGAGAAATATCTCGGCGTGAAGAATCCTATCACAGAGGACAGCCAAACGTGGACCGTGAGCGACGTCAACGTGTCGGCCTACGGCGTGCCCGACAACGACAACAAATGGCTGATGAAGTTTAAGGCTGGCTCTTCACCCTATGTCATCCTCGATGCCAACGGACTGCCGTTGGCCATCAACACCGATGCCGAGACTGAAGCCGTTACGCGCAAGCGCAACAAGATGGCTGACAAAAGTGTGCTCGACGGCACCGACTATTCGAGCGCATTCACCGAGGACATGGTGGCAAGCGAATCGCTGATGAAGCGTGCGGAGACCACTGCAGCGAAGATTTTTGAGTTGCGCGAAAGCCGCAACGACCTTGTGAGCGGCAACGCTGACCAGATGCCGCCCGACGGCGCAAGTTTGAAGTTGATGCTCGAGGAACTCAACCGCCAAGAGCAGACTCTCACTGCCATGTTTGTGGGCACCACGCAGACCGAGACAAAGGTGTTCCGCTTCGACTATGAACCTACAAAGGATGTGAGCGGCGACGTGGCTTTCCGCGTGTCGGACATCAACGGCATCGTCGACAAGGACGACCTCAGCGGCGACCCTGTCTACATCTCCATCAAGACCACACTCAAGGGAGAACTCCCAGTTGACGAAAAAGGCAAGGAAAAGGAAATCCCGAAAGGCGCAGTGATGTACACCATCCCTGGTCAGGCAACAGTTTCGCTGACCTACAACGGCAAGACTATCGCAAGCGAGAGTCTGGAGATTGCTCAGTTTGGCATCCAGTTCGGACTCGACCCGAAGATGTTTGTCGACAAGAAGCAGCCCGCCTACGTGATTTTCCACCCGGAAAGTGGCAGCATCAAGGAAATGGGCGTGCTCGAAGCCGAAGAGTCGAAATAACAGAAATCTAAAATATCTTTTGGTACGCCAGGCGCTCGTCGCCATTGGCGAGGAGGATTATGCCGCAATATTCGTAGCCCAAGCGCTGCAAACAATGCTGCATAATCGTGTTGTCCCGATGGGTATCGATACGGATATTGTTGATGTGACTATGACAGAAATCGGTTATCGACGTCATCACGCCGTGGCTGTCGGGAGTGCTCGCAATGCGGTGCACCACCACATAGGGCGCATCGCTGTCCACCCATTCGCCATCGTAGATTACGGCATAAGTGGGGTCGGGCCCGGGAATCATCGAAAATGTAGCCACCGCACAGCCGCCCTCCTCAATCAGATAGCACACGCCACGACTAATGTCGGCAAGCATAGCCGCCTCGTCAGGATAGCCGTTGGCCCATTGATGCATGTTGCCATTGGCACGCATCGTGACCCGTGCCATATCGATAAGATCCATAATTCTCGGCATATCGGCAGCCGACGCCACGCGTATAGTCTTCATCACTTAATCGTTTAAAAACAAAAAATCTCTGTAAGCCAATGGTTTACAGAGATTTTTGTACCCGGAGCGGGACTTGAACCCGCACAGCCGCAATGGCCAAAGGATTTTAAGTCCTTCGTGTCTACCATTCCACCATCCGGGCAACTTTTTCACTGCTTATATAGGCGGAAAAGCGAGGCAAAGTTACGCCAACTTTTAAAAACTTGCAAATTTACGGCAGAAAAGTTTCTGCACCGCACCTACAAAACCTCGGGGGAATCGGTGGGGACGAAGCCGCTGCGGATGCGCCACTCCTTAGGATAGAGGTTGTTGGCGCGGTTGCCGAGGTTCTTGACAAAGCCGAGATTTGCGCCTCTATATGCCACTATCGCATAACCTTTGCCGATGCCTTCGGAAAGCGTTATGGTTTCTCCGCGCAGATAGGCTATGGCGGTGGGATAGTCCACCTCTGCCGTCGGGAACGCCTTGCCGCTGAGAGCAATGCTCTGCGACAACGGATGGAGCGGCACCATGTCGCGACCTTTAGCCACAGCCAACGGAATACCTGTGAGGAGTGTCTTCGCCGTGCGGCGCACCTGCTCTGCCAAAGGCGCATACTTGCGTGCCACGGCGCATACAGCATCGCCATCGGCCATCGACACATAGTCGTCGGGGCGGTCAAGCCAAGACAGGCAATCGCCCGCGGGGGCTTTCGCCTTCTTTTCCTTATCTTTTTTCGCCTTCGACGGTTTGCGGACATCATCATCGCCCACCTTGCGTACCACAGCCATAAAGAGGCCTTCTCCACGAGTTTGGTGCGGCATAAAGCGGAAACACGGATATTCGGTATCTACACCGCGGTGAATGCGCCACGCCTCGTCGACCAACACATCCACCGGTTCTGCGCCCAACTCATTGATGAGGTAGTCGAGCATATCCTCGTCCTCGGAGCGGTTAAAGGTGCAGGTGCTATAGATAAAGAGTCCGCCGTCCTTCAACGCAGGCCAAATGGCATCGGCAATCTCCTTCTGCAACGACGCGCACTGTGCCACGAGCGAGGGCGACCATTGCGCCACAGCCTCATCGTCCTTGCGAAACATCCCTTCGCCGGAACACGGCATGTCGGCGGCAATGATGTCGAAAGTGGAGCGTAGTGCGCCAAGATGACGAGCGTCGCTATTGGTTACAACACAGTGTGGATAACCCCATTTCACGACATTTTCGCGCAGCACTTGCGCACGGCGCTGGTCAATCTCATTAGCCACCACAAGCGAGCCGTCAGGCAAGGCATCGATGGCGGTAGTGGTCTTGCCGCCAGGGGCGGCGCAAAGGTCGAGGTAAACGAGCGGCTCCGTGCCTGCCAGTTGGCGCAGCACGTGGCTGAGAAACATAGACGAAGCGTCCTGCACATAGTAGCGACCACCATGAAGAAAGGGGTCGAAGGTGAACTGCGGGCGCTCATCGAGATATCGGCCTTCGGCGCACCATGGCACAGGGTCGGTGGCTGGCTCCGTAGGCGTTTTCCTACGGTTGGTGCGCACCGACACCGACGGCTCTGTGCAGAGGGCGTCAAAGAGGAGGTCTGCCTCGTCGGGAAGCAGACTGCGCATCTGTTGCTTGAATAGGTCGGGAATGGCTGTCATACTTGGTCTATTCGCTATAATATATCCTTTTCACGCGCGACGACACCGAGGTGAGCACCTCGTATGGGATAGTGCCAAGATGGTCGGCAATCTCCTGTGCGGAGATGTGTTCGCCAAAGATTTCCACCTTGTCGCCCACGGCGCAGTCCACGTCGGTCACGTCGGCCATAAACAAATCCATACAGATGTTGCCCACCGTAGGCACACGCTTGCCATTGATCCACACTTCACCCTTGCCGCAGCCGAGGTGGCGGTTGAAGCCGTCGGCATAGCCGATAGGTATGGTGGCAATGCGCGACTGGCGGCGCAGCACTCCGTGGCGGCCATAGCCCACCGTGGTGCCTGGCTCCCAATCGCGTATCTGGATAATCACCGAATGGAGCGCCGACACGGGGCGGAGTTTGTCGTCGTAGCCCTTGCCAAGCGTAGGCACGCCGTAGAGGCCAATGCCGAGGCGCACCATCTCATACTGATGGTCAGCGAAACGAAGGATGCCGTCGGTGTTGAGGATGTGGCGCATCACCTTGTGATCGAACGCTGGCAGGAACACATCGCAACAGCGGTCGAAATATTCGAGTTGGAAATGGGCATAGTCGTCGTTGGTAAGGTCGTCGGCAGTGCAGAGGTGGGAGAAAATCGACACTGGGCGCACATAGGTCTGCGCCTTGAGCATTTCTATCAGTCGCGGCAACTCGTCGTAGAGGAAGCCGAGGCGGTGCATGCCGGTGTCAATCTTTATGTGGATGGGATAGTTCTCCATGTGGAACTTCTTCGCCTCGTGGATAATCTCGCGGCACATCTCAAAACTGAACACCTCTGGCTCGAGACGATTGTCGAACAGCGACTTGTAGTTGACCACCTTAGGGTTGAGCACCATTATAGGCATCGTGATGCCTGCCTCGCGCAAAGCCACGCCTTCGTCGTGGGCAGCGACGGCGATATACGAAGCGCCTTGTTGCTGAAGAGTCTTGGCAAGTTCGTAGGATCCAGCGCCGTAGCCGAATGCCTTGAGCATGCACACAATGCCAGTGTCGGGGGCGAGCCGCGACCGGTAGAAGTTGAAGTTGTGCACAAGGGCATCGAGGTTCACCTCAAGCACCGTTTCGTGCTGACGGGCTTCGAGCATCTCGATGATGCGCGCAAACTCGAAGTCGGGCGCACCCTTGAGCAGTATCAACTCTTTAGCGAAGTCGCTTGGCGACATGGCTTCGAGGAAAGCATCAGTGCTGGGGAAGAACCGCGAGTTGTGGGCAAACAATGCCTTGTGGGCGGTGAGTTCCGGACCGATGCCGATAAAGCGGTCGATGTGGCGCAAGTGGATAAGTTCGGCAATGCGGTTGTAGACCTCCGCTGCCGGCACGTTCTCGGGCAACACGTCGGAAAGGATGAGTGTGCGGGTGCGCAACAGGGTGTCGCGCCGCGACATGAAGTCGATGGCGGGCGTGAGCGACAGGTAGTCGCTGGTGTAAGTGTCGTAGATGAGTTGGCAGTCGTTGACGCCTTCCATGGCGTCCATCCGCGTACCTGTGGGCGACAGGCGCAAGAAGCGCTCTGCCATGGTCTCGACTGGCACTCGCAGGCAGCAGAGCGTTGCTAGGCACACGATGGCGTTGTCGATGTCGGCTGCTGCGGTAAATGGTATCTTCACCTCGCCAGCATAGAGCAAGTAGGTGAATTTTATGGTGGTGAAGCCTTTTTCCTTGATTACTGAGGAGATGAAAATCGGGGCGTCGGTGTTTACTCGCGACCAACCGAGTTCCTGGCGGCCGTAGCCAAGGTCGACAATGCCGTTGCAGATGGTGTTGTCGTCGCCGTCAAACACCACATACTCGCTATGGCGCGACAGGCGGAGTTTCTCGATGCATTTCTCCTCTATCGATGCGAAGCCTTCCTTATGCTCGTTGCCGATGTTGGTCATCACCGTTATTGTCGGACTGATAATCTTCTCGAGCGACGGCATCTCGTCGGGCTGCGAGATGCCCGCCTCGATGATGGCAAGACCGCTATTGTCGTCGATGTCCCACACCGACAGCGGCACACCTATCTGCGAGTTGTAACTGCGCGGACTGCGCACAATGTTGTAGTCGTCGCGGAGCAACTGGTAGAGCCATTCCTTCACCTGCGTCTTGCCGCGGCTGCCAGTGATGCCTATCACGGGGATATTGAAGCGGTGGCGGTGGAACGCCGCGAGGGTCTGTAGGGCTTTGGTGGTGTTGCCGACCACGAGGAAATTGGCGTCGCTAGTGGGAACGCCTTCAGGGATTTTTTCCACCACGAAGTTGCGCACGCCTTTTTCATAAAGTTGATGCACGTAGCGATGGCCGTCGTTGCTGTCGGTGTGTATGGCAAAAAACAACGACCGGTCGGGATAGGTCAGCGTACGCGAATCGGTAAGGAGTGTGTCTATCGAAGTGTTGGTGAGATGCGAGGGATCTACGCCAAGTATTTCCGCTATTTCGATTATCGAATATTTCATTTGTGCAATAGTTTGTCTATTATAGGTTGCAAGTGAGGATGTTCATTGACCATGGCTTCGGCTGCCTTTGCGGTGGCTTCGCGGAAGCGGGCGGCGGCAGCGGCATTGTCGGTGAGTGGGCGGTGGTGGAAACGCGCATTGAGTTTATCGCACCGTGCGGCAAGTTGCTGAGCCTCGGCGGTGAGACACGACTGGCGGAAGCGCTCTGCCACATAGTCCACTGCCACATCCGACGGGTGAGCCATATCGGCGGCAAAGAAGCGGTAGTCGCGCAGTTCGTCGAGCACTATCTCGTAGGAGGGGAAATAGTGGCACACGTCGGCGTGCGCCGCCATAATCCGCTCAACGGAGAACAGCAGCGTGGCTTTGCTCAACTGGTTGCCGTGGGCGCCGTCAGCCAAATGGCGCACCGGACTCACGGTGAAAGTGATATCGAGCGCCGGGGTGTAAGATTTCAATCGGTCGATGAGCGGTGTCCAGAGTGCCACGATTTCGTCGACCGACAGGCGGCGGCGCGAGAACTGCGAGGCGGGCATCTTGTGGCAGTTTGCCACTACCCTACCCTGTTGCTCAAACACGTAGGCGGTGCCGAAGGTTACAATCAGATGACGTGCTGACTTAAGTCGTTGGCAGCCGTCGCAGCAGGCTTCATTGATGCGCGAGAGTGCTTTGTCGGGATCGACGGAGGAGAAGCGCGAATGGTGGTCCATACTGTGCCACAAGCCGTCGTGCTCAACGAGGTCGCTGGCGGTATACGGCTGCTCTGCCATCAAGCGCTCAAGGGCGGCGGCAATGCTTGCGGGGTTGTAGAGCGTGCCGAAGGGGTTGATGCAGACCTGTAGCATCGACCGTTGCAGCCGCTCTGCAACATCCTCGGCGAAGCACGACCCAAGGGTCATGATTCCGTCGGCGTGGCCGATTGTGAGTCCACAGCCATCGCTGTCAACAGTAGTCTGAAATTTCATTGCCGCTTCTCTATTTTGAGTGTCTGCAAAATTAGTGAAACTTGCACTCTCTGCAAAATCATTCGCCGCCAAAAGAATTTAATGGAATAGCACAAAAAAATAACGCCTCGCCGTAGGGGCGGGGTGCTACTCTAATATTAGTATGTTTAAATCTGAATCCTTATTCAGCGTCCACCACTCGGCATGCTCCGATGTAGCGCTTTGCGTAGTATGCCTCCTGCGATGAGGAAACGGTCACGCCCTGTGAGCAACTGGAGTGGATAAACTTGAAGTTGCCAGCTTCATCGACCGATGTAACGATGCCCACGTGACCCACTGTGCTGCTGGCACGAGAGCCAGAGAAGAACACGAGGTCGCCCGCCTGAAGGTCGCGGCGATCCTTAACCTGCGATTCGCCGCGCAATGCTGAATACTGCGAGCGAGAGGAGCGAGGCAACGTGATGTTTTGTTTGGAGAAGATGAATGTTGTAAAACCAGAGCAATCAAAACCTGCCTTTGGGCTCATGTGACCTGAACGGTAAGGCGAACCAATGTATTTCATAGCACTCTTAACAATTTCCTTGCCGCATACGCTATCTGCTTTGCACACTTTGTCTTGGGCAGTCGCTGCAAAACTTGCAGCAAATACTACGCTTACGGCTAAAATTGTTAAAAATTTCTTCATTGATTATAGTTTTTAGTAGGTTTTACTTCCGAACACCTCAAAGTTAGCAAAAATCACTGCTCGTGTCAAGTCATTTCAGACATTTAATTAACATATTAAACTCTTTTAAAACGCCACAATGGGTAAAATACAAATTTTAACACTTTTTCCACCCGTTTCCATTAAACCTTTACGATTGCGCTCATTTTCACCATTTAACATCGGTTGACAGAAGAACATAAATAGCAATAAGCGGGAGTCGGACAAAGCAATGGCTTGATTGCATAGCGACGAAAAATGCCATGACAAACGAAGAAATAGGCTGAAAATTTGCGCCCTGTAAGCGGCGCTACAGGGGCGTGAAAACTAAATCTGTGTGGGTGGCGTACTTACAGCACGCAAATATCGAAGAGTCGCCCTACCCCAGGCTAAAGCCATGGGGTTTTGGAACATTGCGCCTTTACAAGGCGCGCTTCCCTCGCCGGCGGCTGTCTCGGCGGAATAAAAAAAATCCGCGCGGCGGATAAAATCTGCTGCGCGGATATATTATAAGGTTAGAAACCGCTAATTTAGGGTTGTCACTCTAGTCGTCATCGCCCCCGTCGCCATCACCATCGTCGTCGGCATCGTTGGCACTCTCGAAGAAGGCGGCGCGAACAGGGATGCCCAGATAGCGCTCACGATGCGAACCGGCATCGTAACTCGGGCTCTTAAGACCAGTGGAATCGCTAAACCACACACGTGATTCTGTAGCGCTGTAGCCATAAGTTTCAGTGGTCCACAAAAGCGCCAATTCGTCGTAGCCAATCAGCGTTGTGCCATTGTAGTAGCCGCCAGCAGGTATAAACATCCTTGGATCGGAATAGTAGCCGTAAATCTCAATGCCGTGGATAGTCTTGCCATCGGGAGCGACGCGGGTGCTCCATGCCCAGTTGAGTTGCGACAGCGAGATATAGACATACGCATTCAGCGGGAAATCGCCGCTGGTCATAATGGTGTCCATATGTTCGCGCACAGGATCGTCTTCATCCTCAAGGCTGAGCGACTCCCCGCCGGGAACGTACTTCGTCATCGTTTTGCCGTCGCCCCACTTGTAGGTGCCCCAAGTGTACTCATCGCTTGGCTCGGTATCTCCCCATGCGAAATAGGTGCCCGGGTTGCCATCGGTGCACGAGCCTACGTTGTAGCGCGCATAGTTCAGGAAGGTGTTTGTCGAACCACTGATTGCCGTCTTGGTATTCATCCAGAAGCGGCCATAGAGGCTCAACGTCTGCGCCTCACCCGTAGTGGCTTGCCCAGTGATTACGTTGCTGTAGTACACCTTGCCCATAATCTTGATGTACGGGCGGAAATAATAGGTCACGCCGTGGTCAAGACCGTGGATGGTGAAAGTGTAGGCATCGCTCTTGAGTTCGGTGCCTAGTTTCATTGTGGCGTCTCTGCCGTACGCCGGCTCTTTATTGAACCACGAATATGCCACACCTACCTCAACAATTTTGGTGGCGAACGACTTAATCGACTCGTCGAGCGCTTTCACCTCAAATCCGCCGCTCACGGTGGACTCGGTCGCCTCTAGCGAGTTGGTAGTGAAGTAGAAAATTCGCTGTCGTTGAAGAAAATCTTGTCGGTGGTCTTCTTCACAGCCACGGCTTCGACCACGCCCGACTTCTTCACCACGAAGGCACTGTCGTGCGTCTCTGCGGCAAAAGCCATCGGTGCGGCCAGAGCCAATCCCAACGCCATGAATAAGCCTCTCTTCATCGCCTGTTAGTTTTCGTTAGGACGGTAGACACCGCGGACCGACAGAGCGTAGCAGCGGCGTGTATAAATCAGATTTTTCGCACTTTCGGATATCTCCATAGAGTTGCCATAAGTCCAGTCGCTGCTGCTGATTTTGTCAGCGTTCAAACTATTTGTCCAATAGTAGCCTTTTCCGCTTGCATCGGCAAATGGCAGGAAGATTTCCTCATTGTTTCGGTTGCTCTTCACCAAGTAACCTTCCACCATATTGCCGTTGCTGTCAGTCCTTGTAACAAGTTCCCAACGGCAGTTCTCGGAGTTGAGCAGTTCCTCAAAGTCGGCAGTGGTAGGCACATACATGCGTTGCCATGTGTAAGAAGTGCCTTCGGCAACATCACACATCCAGTTTTCTACGGCATCGTCGTAGTCGAACGACGCATCGGCGGAGTTCTTTGACCTCGAAATCGTGGTCATGTTGTCGCTTGAGCAGTACTTGGTTGGCACGTAGTCTGTGCCAGTTTCATGCTGCTTCCAATAAGGATAGTTCTCGGATGTACCGCTTTCCGATGTCGAAAGACTTGTGGAGCATGCCCATTGGAAATATTTGCCGCTATCAGCCTCGTTCGTTGCACCGAGGTTGCGGTTTGCCCACAATGTGCCGCTCGGCAACTGGAGGTCAACCCACTCGTAGTCGTAGATGGTCACACCATTGTCGACTGGTGTGGTGAAAATCATAGGGTTGGAATATTCAGTCTTGCCGAGATATGTAACGTAGGCACGTACATAGTTCGCGACACTAGTCTGCCAATATCCATATTTTTTAATCGCCTCGGTCTCTGCAGTCAAGCGCGGAGTGTAGTTGCCAATGGTGTCGCCAAGCACCACATTGACGCACGAACCGCCGTTAATAGTAGGATTCGTGTCGGTGTGCGACAGCACAAGGCCAACGGTGTAGCCCGTAGGCAGACTTTTAATATCGGAGCGTAGCGCCACACTGACAATAAAGTCGCAGTAGTCATCGCGGTTTTCGGTGACATCAGCATCCAGCGAGAGCCAGTCGCTCTCTGGAGCGAAAGTGATATAGTTTACGTCGCTCACGGCGTCTCTCGTCAACAGGCCGTCGGAGTTCAGGATATAAACGCTCTGGTCGTCGGCTTTTGCGAATGGTACGGCCATCAGCCCACACAGCAAGATTGTTGCTATTTTACGCATATTCATATTTTTTGTTCTCTATCTTCTAATTTTTCTCTTTAGCGAGATATAGTCTTAATTCCACATTACCCAGAGCACTGCCCTGGGTAATGTCGTATCATGTAGTGCGCCCCGCAGAGGCAAACTACAGCCAATGTGGCGTTATTATTTTTTTATCAACTTGAAGTTAAGGCTGTTGGTAGTTACGATATACACTCCTGCTTGGGCATTGTCGATGTTGAATTCCGCTGTGCCTTCGGCTGTAGCCTTAACCGACTTATAGACTGTGCCGTTGATTGCCACCACGCGCACTGTCTCGCCTGCGCTGAGT
>CAVEIP010000067.1:0-11883 GCA_963615935.1 [Ruminococcus] lactaris
CCCTAACGATGAATGGATGGTGCTCAGAGGCGCAGACGCCAACAACCCCTACATCGGCTATGCGCCCGTAAGAAACTCCGAATATGCAGCGTTCGATAGCAGTTTCACCTACTCTGCCGGCCAAGACAACTACCCTGCCGTTAACATCTCCATTACAGATGCTGCCGCCTACTGCCAATGGCTTAGCGACCGCGACAGCAAGCACGAATACCGACTGCCATCGGAAGACGAATGGATTCTCGCCGCTGGCCACATGCCTAAGGATGTGAGCATGAACAGCGACCATGTAGAGAAAGGACTCACGGCGGTCGACGCCTATGCACAAACCACTGGCGCATGTGGAGGCATCGACTTCTGGGGCAACTGCTGGGAGTGGACCTTAACCACCAATGCCGCCGGGGAATACATCGTGAAAGGCGGCAGTTGGGACTCAAGCCGCGATGCCTGCCGAAGCGAATACTCCGACGATGCACGCAATGGAGCCAACGGCTATGCCAACGTAGGTTTCCGTGTGGTGCGCATCGACCGATAGAAATTTATACCCACATTTCCCGCCGACACTTTTACTAAACCACTAACTAATGGTTTAATAGAAGCGTCGGCGTTGGTGTGTAAACTTACCATTTGACAGATAAAAAGAACAAAATGCAAAAAAAGCATAGCATATCAGCAATTTTTACGTAACTTTGCCATAAAAATACAGGAATAATGAAAGAACTACTACAAAAGAAACTGAGTGACTCGGCGGCGGCGCGATGGACGGCGCTGCTTGTTGTTTCATTCACAATGATGTGCGGCTATTTCTTCACCGACGTGATGTCGCCGCTCGAACCGTTACTTACGGCAGCGAAAGAACAAGGCGGCCTCGGACTGGGATGGTCGTCGGACGAATATGGATTTTTCTCGGGCTCCTACGGATATTTCAACGTTTTCCTCCTATTGCTGTTTTTCGGCGGCATCATCCTCGACAAGTTCGGCATCCGCTTTACGGGTGTGATGTCGACGGTGCTGATGTTTGGCGGCGCAGTGATCAAATGGTGGGCAGTGAGCAACGACTTCGACGGCGCAGTGACGTTGCCTTTCGGCATCGGCACCTACAGTACACAGGTGATGTGGGCTGTGCTCGGATTTGCCATCTATGGTGTAGGCTGTGAGATTGCCGGTATCACCGTGAGCAAGGTAATCGTGAAATGGTTCACCGGTCACGAACTCGCCCTTGCAATGGGCCTTCAGGTGGCTTTGGCACGTATCGGCACTGCGGGCGCACTCGCCTTGGCATTGCCATTTGCGCAGAAATTTGGCGGCGTTGGAGCATCGGTAGGCCTCGGTGCCGTGCTGCTCTGCATCAGCGTCATCGCGTTCCTCGTTTATTGCGTACTCGACAAGAAAGAAGACAAGGCGGCAGCCGCAGCGCAAGCCGATCCAGAGGAAGGATTTAAGTTCTCCGACCTCGGCATCCTGCTCGGCAACAAAGGCTTCTGGCTCGTGGCAGTGCTCTGTCTGATGTTCTATGCCGGAGTGTTCCCATTCCTTAAGTTCGCAACCAAACTGATGGTGTTCAAATATGGCGTTGACCAAGAAGTTGCCGGACTCATCCCAGCGATGCTCCCCTTCGGCACCATCTTCCTCACCCCACTGTTCGGCTTCGTCTACGACAAGTTTGGCCGCGGCGCCACATTGATGCTCATCGGCAGCGCGCTGCTCACACTAGTACACATCGTGTTCGCCCTTCCGCTGAACTCATGGGTAGTTGCCATCGTAGTGATGGTTGTGCTCGGCATCGCCTTCGGTCTTGTGCCGTCAGCCATGTGGCCATCAGTGCCTAAGATTATCCCAATGAAACTACTCGGCACCGCCTACGCCCTGATTTTCTACATCCAAAACATCGGCCTCGCCCTCGTGCCAGTGTTTATCGGCAAGGTCAACCAAGCCAACACTGCAGCCGACGGCACTATTGACTACACCCAGACAATGGAAATTTTCGCCGCCTTCGGAGTAGTGGCAATCGTGATATCGGTGCTGCTCCTGATTGAGGACAAGAAGAAAGGCTACGGCTTGGAGAAGCCCAACATCAAAGAATAGCGGGACAGCGTTCCCGCCGCCAAACTTTTGGCAACAAATATTAGGAAATACGGAAATCTTTCCATATTTTTGTTTAACAAAATCAACACAAACCATTACATATGAAAAAGCATAATTTTTACGCTGGACCATCAATTTTAAGCGAGTTCACAATCAAGAACACGGCCGATGCCGTACTGAATTTCAACGAAACAGGATTGTCGATTCTCGAGATCTCCCACCGCAGCAAGGAATTTCAAGCAGTTATTGACGAAGCCAATGCCTTGGTGAAAGAACTGCTCGACATCCCAGCAGGCTACGAAGTGCTGTTTCTCGGCGGCGGCGCCAGCATGCAGTTCTGTATGATTCCATATAACTTCCTCAAAAAGAAGGCAGCCTATCTCGACACAGGCGTATGGGCATCGAAAGCCATCAAGGAAGCCAAACTCTTTGGCGATGTAGAAGTAGTGGCATCGTCGAAGGAGGCAAACTACACCTATGTGCCTAAAGACTTCACCGTACCGGCCGACGCAGACTATCTGCACATCACCACCAACAACACCATCTACGGCACCGAACTCCGCAAGGATCTCGACGTCAACGTGCCTCTGATTGCAGACATGTCGAGCGACATCTTCTCACGCCGCATCGACGTTTCGAAATACAACGCCATCTATGCCGGAGCGCAGAAAAACCTCGCACCATCGGGCGTAACAATCATCATCGTGAAGGAGGACGCCCTCGGACAAGTTGAACGCGCCATCCCAACAATGCTCGACTACCGCACCCACGTAAGCAAGGGTTCAATGTTCAACACTCCTCCATGCTTGCCAATCTACTCTGCCTTGCAGACATTGAAGTGGTACAAGTCGCTGGGCGGCATCGATGCAATGGAAAAACTTGACAAAGAGAAGGCAGCACGACTTTACGACGCTATCGACAACAGTAAAATCTTTGTTGGCACAGCCAAGGCTGAGGATCGTTCAATTATGAACGTATGCTTCGTGCTCCGCGAAGAATATGCCGACCTCGACAAGAAGTTTATCGACTTTGCAAGCGAGCGTGGCATCGTAGGCATCAAGGGTCACCGCTCAGTTGGCGGTTTCCGCGCATCAATCTACAACGCAATGCCGATTGAGAGCGTACAGGTGCTCATCGACGCAATGAAAGATTTCGAAAAACAACTCTAATTTTCCGACAGGATGAAAATATTAGTAGCAACAGAAAAGCCTTTTGCCGCCGTAGCGGTAGAAGGCATCCGCAAGGAAGTGGAAGGCGCGGGTCACGAACTCGTGCTGCTTGAAAAAGGCACCAAGGACGACCTCATCAAAGCCGTTGCCGATGCCGACGGACTCATCGTGCGTAGCGACATCGTCGACACCGCAGTGCTCGACGCAGCGAAGCAACTCAAGGTGATTGTTCGCGCTGGAGCAGGCGTGGATAGCATCGACCTCCAGGCAGCGAAGGCTGCAGGCGTCTGCGTGATGAACACCCCAGGGCAGAACTCCAACGCAGTAGCAGAACTCGTGTTTGGCATGCTCGTGATGATGGTACGCAATCAATTCAACGGCACCTCAGGCACAGAACTCAAAGGCAAGACACTCGGCATTCACGCCTATGGTCAAGTGGGACGCAACGTGGCTCGCATCGCCAAGGGCTTCGGCATGGAAGTGTCGGCGCTCGACCCGTTTGTGAAAGACGAGGCTATGGAAGCCGACGGCATCAAGCCATTGCACTCCGTTGAAGAGTTGTATGCCAACAACCAGTACGTTTCGCTCCACATCCCTGCCACAGCAGAGACAAAAGGCTCAGTAGGCATCGAGCAAATCAAGTTGTTGCCTAAGAACGGTGTGCTCATCAACACCGCCCGCAAGGAAATCATCAACGAAGAGAGCCTTGCCGAAGCACTCCGCCAGCGTGCTGACGTGCGCTACATCGCCGATGTAAAGCCCGACAGCGCAGCCGCCATGGCAGAAGAGTTTGGCGCACGCGTATTCTTCACTCCGAAGAAAATGGGAGCGCAAACTGCTGAGGCAAACATCAACGCAGGCATCGCAGCTGCTCGCCAGACAGTTGCGTTCTTGAAAGACGGTTGGAACAAATTCCAAGTAAACAAATAGCAGACCCTTTCTGCATCATCCCCTATCCCCGCTCCCACCGAGCGGGGATTTTTTTCACACTGTCGCCGCTGACAATGCTAAATCCAACAATTTTAGTTATCTTTGCAAAAGCCTTATCGGCAAATAAACTGAAAACAATCTAAAGAATGGTTTAATCTGTCGATAGAGGTTTTGAAATGCCGCAAAAAATCAGCAATTTTGCGCTTTGTATAAACAAATTATCCTAATTTAAGAACAACGATTGTGAAGATTAAGTATCTGTCAATAATAGCATTTGCCGTCATTGCAGCCTATTATGCAGTGGCGCAAAACAACATAGCGGAAGAGTTGGTGTGGGTTGTAGGCGACGAGCCAATCTACAAATCGCAGGTTGAAGAGCAATACAACCAACTCCAGTATGAAAAAACGCCCATCAACGGCGACCCCTACTGCGTCATCCCCGAGCAGTTGGCCATCGACAAACTCTTCCTCCATCAGGCCGTAATCGACACAATCACGGTGGAAGACAACACCGTGGCGCGCGAAGTCAATGCCCGAATCAACTATTTCATCGAGTCGCTCGGCTCGAAAGAGAAGGTTGAAGAATATTTCCGCAAGTCCATCCCCGAGATGCGCGAACAGTATATGGACATAATCAAGAACCAGTACATCGTGCAACAAGTGAAGGAAAGCCTCACCAAGGATGTCAAGGTAACACCTGCCGACGTGAGAAAATACTACAACTCGCTCGACAAGGACAGCATCCCTTTTGTACCGATGCAGGTTGAAGCGCAAATCATCACCATCAAGCCAGTCATCCCTAAGGAAGAAATCGAAGAGGTGAAATCTCGTCTGCGCGACTACGCACAGCGCGTGAACAACGGCGAAGCAGAATTCTCCACACTCGCCATCCTCTATTCGCAGGACGGCTCATCAGTGCGCGGCGGCGAAATCGGCTTCCGTGGTCGCACAGAGTTGATGTCGGAATATGCCAACGTGGCGTTCAACCTCACTGACCCTAAGAAAGCATCACGCATAGTGGAAACCGATGCCGGCTACCACATCATCCAACTGATTGAGAAACGCGGTGACAAGGTAAACACCCGCCACATTCTCCTCAAGCCGAAGGTGTCGGACAAAGAGTTGACCGACGGCATCAGCCGCCTCGACTCGCTGCGCAAGGAAATCAACCGCGAGAAGTTCACCTTTGAGCAGGCAGCGCAGTATGTGTCGCAAGACAAGGACACCCGCAACAACCAAGGCATCATGTACAACGAGCAGACCCGCTCCACCAAGTTCCAGATGAGCCAACTCCCGCAGGAAGTGGCAAAGCAAGTTGATAAACTGCAGGTGGGCGAAATCTCCGAGCCGTTTATCATGGTTGACGAGAAAACAGGCCGAGAAGTAGTGGCAATCGTGAAACTGAAATCGCGCATCGAAGGCCACAAAGCCACACTGAGCGACGATTTCGAGGAACTGAAGGACATGTATGAAGCAGCAGCCAAGAGCAAGATAATAACCGACTGGGTTGAAAACAAAATCAAATCCACCTACGTCTACATCGAGGACGGTTGGCGCAACTGCAAGTTCCAGCACGAAGGCTGGCTAAAACGTTAACACAGTTTTATGACCGACTATAAGAACAAAAACTCACAAAATAAAGGCTTGCACGAGAGGCATAAGATTCTAACCAGTGTCTTATGCCTTTTGGCAATTTGGTTAGTATCCATAATCTTCGGCGACAGCCTCGTCTACGCCGTCAAGCCCGTGGTGCCGACAGCCAATCGCCACCAAAAAGGCAAAATCTTCCTTGAATACGCCGACAGTTTGTCGCTCAATGAGTTGCATCCCGAATACCAGGTGCTAAACGGGCACGTCAAGTTTCGCAAAGGCGATATGTATATGTACTGCGACAGCGCCCACTTCTACGACCAGGACAACCGCATGGACGCCTTCGGCAACGTGAAGATGGAGCAAGGCGACACCCTGTTTGTCTACTCCGACGTAATGTACTACAACGGCCAGCAGGAGATAGCGCGACTGAGGAAGGTGACCAACGGTGTGCGCATGGAGCACCGCAACACCACCCTGTTTACCGACAGCCTCGACTACGACCTAATCGCCAACGTGGGCTACTACTTCAACGGCGGCAAGATTGTCGACGACAAGAACACCATCACCTCGGTCTACGGCCAATATGCGCCCGACACCAAGGACACCGAATTTCTCTTCAACGTGACCCTCAACAACGAAGAGAAAGGCTTCGTGCTGAAGACCGACACCTTGCTCTACAACACTCAGAGTCACATAGCCGACATAGTGGGACAAACCACTATTGAGTCGGACAGCAGCGTGGTCTACACCGACCGCGGCTGGTACAACACCGATGCCGACATGGCTAAACTCTTCAACCGCTCGCTCGTCGTGGGCAAGGACGGACAGACACTCACGGGCGACACCCTCATCTACGACCGCATCAAGGGCTACGGCGAAGCCTTCGGCAACATGGTGCTCACCGACACGGCAAAATCGGCCATCCTCACAGGCGGTTACGGCTACCACAACGAGAAGACCAACAGTTCGTTTGCCACCCGCCGCGCCCTCGCAATGGAATATTCGCAGGGCGACACCATTTTTGTGCACGGCGACACCATCCGCACCTACCTGCAGATGCCAGACTCCACGAGAGTGATGTGCGCCTACCCCAACGTGCGCTTCTACCGCACCGACGTGCAGGGCGTGTGCGACTCACTCACTTTCCAGTCGGCCGACTCGATGATATTCATGCACCGCCACCCCATCGTGTGGAACCTCGAACGCCAGGTGATGGGCAACATCATCCAGGTGCACCTCAACGACAGCACCGTAGACAAAGCCTATCTGCCTGAATATGGCATGATGGCGGAACACATCGATGAGGAGTTCTACAACCAACTGTCGGGCAAGAAGATGACCGCCTACTTCATTGACGGCGAACTTCATCAACTCGACGTGGACGGCAACGTGATGGCAATAATGCTACCACAGGAAAAGGATTCCACCTACAACAAACTCGTTGAGGCGGAAGGCAGCTTCTTGAAGGTGATGCTCAAAGGCCAGCAGATGGAAAAACTCAACCTGTGGCCCGATGTCACAGGCAAGGTCACACCACTATTTTTGGCAAAGAAATCGCAGTACTATCTGAAAGGGTTTCAGTGGTACGGCAACATCCGCCCGAAGGATCGCTACGACCTCCTCGACATCCCTGACGAACAGCGCGAACTGCTGAGTTCGCCAGAAACAGTAGCCCCCGTGGCGAGAATCAGAAAAGAACAAGATTAAAAGAGCAAGAATAAGTATATGTCCGACATTATAAGACTTCTTCCCGACTCCGTAGCCAACCAGATTGCTGCAGGCGAGGTGATACAGCGCCCCGCATCGGTAATCAAGGAACTCGTGGAAAATGCAATTGACGCAGGCGCGACATCGATTGAGATTGTGCTCAAAGATGCCGGCCGCACACTTATTCAGGTGATTGACAACGGCTCGGGTATGTCGGAAACCGACGCACGCCTATCGTTTGAGCGCCACGCTACATCGAAGATACAAAAGGCCGACGACCTCTTTGCGCTCCACACCATGGGTTTCCGCGGCGAGGCACTCGCCTCGATTGCCGCCATAGCCCAGGTGGAACTGCGCACTCGCAAGGCCGACGCGCCAATGGGCACCCACCTCTGCATCAGCGCTTCGCAGTGCGAGTCGCAGGAGCCCGACTACTGCCCTGTGGGTAGTAACTTCATGATCAAGAACATCTTCTTCAATGTGCCCGCCCGACGGAAGTTTCTGAAGAGCAACTCCGTGGAACTGAGCAACATTGTGCGAGAGTTTGAAAAACTGGCGCTGGTCAACTACGAAACAGAGTTTAAACTCTCCAACAACGGCAGCCTCATGTATCAACTGATGAAGGGCGACTCGTTCAAGCAGCGCATAGTGTCGCTGTTTGCCAAGTCGCTTAGCCAGCAAATGATACCTATCGAGGCAGAGACATCAGTGGTGCGCATCTTCGGATTCGTAACCCGCCCGGAGAACGCCCGCAAGCGCAACTATCTGCAATATTTCTTTGTCAACGGCCGCCACATGCGCCACCCGTATTTCCACAAGGCAATAATGCAGTGCTTCGACCAACTGATTCCCACCGACGAGCAACCTAACTACTTTCTGCATTTCGTTGTCGACCCAGAAACCATCGACGTGAACATCCACCCTACGAAGAGCGAGATAAAGTTTGAAAACGAGCAGGTAATCTGGCAAATACTGTTTGCCGCCGTCAAGGAGACACTCGGCAAATTCAGCGCCGTGCCTACCATCGAGTTCGACACCGAAGGCGACATCGAAATCCCCGTCGGCAAGTCGGACGACCTGTCGATGCCTCAGATTGAAATCGACCCAACCTACAACCCGTTCACGCAAGCAAAAAGCGCGGCCTCCGCGCCTACGTCGACCATGCGTTCATCGGCAATCGGCAGCTCTCAGAGCGCCGCACCGCGCCACCGCATCGTCGACTCGCAACTCAACAACTGGGATGCGCTCTACCAGAATTTCGAGCAGAAACGCAACGAGAGTCTGCAGCACGTGATTGCCTCCTCTGCCATCGGCGGCGACAATGCTCCGGTGCAGGAACAACAGGCAAGAATGGGTACGCTCCACGATGTCACCGACTTCAGCAGCGGGTCGTACACCCAGTTGAAGAACAAATACATCCTCGTGCCGAGCACTAACGGGTTGATGCTCATCGACCAGCACCGTGCCCACATCCGTGTGCTTTTCGACAAACTGATTGCAACTGCAGAAACAAGTGCCGTGGAGTCGCAAAAGGTGATGTTTCAGGAGGTTATCAAATTGTCTACAGCGCAAAATCTTATCCTCGACGAACTCAAAGCGGAGATGGAGAAGATGGGCTTCGAACTCTCGTTTCTCGGCGACTGCTCATGGGCGGTCAACGCTGTACCAGCATGCTTGGACAATGTCGACGTCAAGGAACTGATTCTCGACGTTGTGGACTCCGCCGTCAATGGCGGGCTATCGGTAACAAAGCGAGTGAGCGAACGCATAGCCCTATCGTCGGCTCGTGCTGCAGCAATTGGCTATGGCCGCAAACTCACGGGCAGCGAGACCGACTCTCTGCTGGCGTCGCTCTTCAAAAGCAAGGAAGCCAGTTTCACGCCCGACGGCAAGAAAATCATAACGACTCTCACGTTCGACGAAATAAACAAAATGTTTTCATAAAAAAGAACACATAGACTATGAAACAGAAAGCCTTAATTCTCAGCATCGCCCTCCTCGGGTGCTCGGCAATGAATGCCGCAGTAAGTCTGCAACAGGCAAAAAAATACTACAACGATGGCCTGTTTGAACGGGCCTTGCCCACATTTGCCGAACTGGCAAAGAAGAACCCAGGCAATGCTAGTTATTGCCAATGGTACGGCGCCTGCCTTTACGAGACAGGTCAGAAGGAGGAGGCTAAGAAATATCTCCAAACAGCCTATTCAAAGAGTGTGACCGACGCGGCGCGCTATCTTGCGCAGTATGCCCTCGAGGAGATGGACTATGAGAAGATGGCGGACTACACCGACACATTTGTCGAGCGCCTTGCTGGCAAGGAGTCTACGCTGTCGGAAACGGCAGCCAAAGGCTATAGCAAACTCAAACGCGTGAACGAGATGCTCAATAGTGTGGAGAAGATTCAGATTTTCGACAGTGTGAACGTCGACAAGGGCGAGTTTCTGAAATACTACAAGTTGTCGAAGGAAACAGGCACGCTCAACACCGCCGACGTCCTACCGCAAAGCCTCAGATGTAACACTCCCGAGGTATATATTCCGCAGTCGGGCAACCGAATGCTGTGGTCGATGGAGGACTCCCTCGGCGTTAACCGCCTGGCGGAAACCTACCGTCTTGCCGACGGACAATGGGATCACGCATCGCTCCTGCCTGCCGAGCTCAACGATGGTGGCGACGCTGCCTACCCGTTTGTCATGACCGACGGCACAACCATCTACTTCGCCTCCGACGGTGAAGGGAGCATCGGTGGCTACGACATCTTCATGTCGCGCAAGGATTTTACGACCAACGAATATTTGAATCCACAAAATATCGGACTTCCTTACAACTCGCCCTACAACGATTACATGTATGTAATCGACGAGATGACAGGTATTGGTTGGTGGGCATCCGACCGCAACCGCATCGACGGTAAGGTGACCATCTACATGTTCAAGCGCAACGATGTGCGTGAAAACTACGACAGCGACGACGACAACATCTACAACCTTGCCGCCGTGCACAGCATCAAGGACACCTGGGGCGGCGACGACGACTTCTCGGAACTTAAGGCTTCGCTCGAGGCTCTGTCGAGCGACACGGAGAAACCCGCCGAGGAATTCTCGTTCTACATCGCCAACGGCGTGCGCTACACCCGCTACGACCAGTTCTACAGCAACGAGGCTAAGAGTCTGATGCAGAAGCGCGAGCAGATGGCTGAGACGCTAAATAGCAATAAGGCTAAACTCAGGGAGTTGCGCACATCCTACGCCAAAGCCAGCAGTGCCAGCCGCCAGAAGATGGCATCAACCATCCTCCAGTTGGAAAACACCGTTGACAAGGGCGCAACCGAACTGGCGCACATCGATAACCGCATCCGCTCAACGGAGCAATGCGCCATCGACAAATAATTTTTTGACCACGTTTTTATGATTGACTTTCAAGAAATAGCGACAACATCGGAACTTTACAACTTCCACAGCCACACGCAGTTTTGTGACGGCCACGCACCAATGGCTGAATTTGCGCAAAAGGCTGCCGAAGCGGGATTCACCCACTACGGGTTCTCGCCTCATTCGCCTGTGCCTATCGATTCGCCGTGCAACATGAAGAAGACCGACGTGGCTTGCTATTTCGAGGAATTCAATCGCCTAAAGGTGCAATACGCAGGCAAAGTCGCGCTTTTCGTCTCGATGGAGATTGACTATCTTGGCGACTTCTGGGGTCCATCGAACGAATATTTCGACACCCTTCCACTCGACTACCGCATCGGCTCTGTTCACTTTGTGCCGTGCGGCGACACGATGGTCGACACCGACGGACGGTTTGAGTCGTTCAAAGTGAAGATGGCAACATTCTTCGACAACGACATCGTGGGCGTGGTCAACACGTTCTACGACCAAACGCTGAAAATGATTGCCGCCGGAGGATTTGACGTCATCGGCCACTTCGACAAAATCGGACTCAACGCATCGTATTTCGCCCCAGGCATCGAATCCGAACCATGGTACATCAAGCGCGTTGCCGAGGTGATGGATGCCATCAAGGAGTGCGGCGCCATAGCGGAAATAAATACAAAATCATTGTTTCAGCATCACAGGCTTTTTCCCCACGAGCGCTATTTCAAGCGAATGAAGGAGATGGGAATACCCGTGGTGATTAACTCCGACGCGCACTATCCCGACCTGATAAACGCGGGGCGCATAGAAGCAATGAAAATCTACAATAATCTATAACAAGACTTATGCCAGTACGCATACCGAGCACCCTTCCCGCAGTGGAAGAACTCAAAAAAGAAAACATATTTGTCATTGAGGAGCAACGGGCTTCGTCGCAGGACATCCGTCCGCTGCGCATCGCCGTGCTCAACCTCATGCCCTTGAAACTCCGCACGGAGACCGACCTGCTACGACTCATCTCCAAC
>CAVEIP010000068.1:0-11790 GCA_963615935.1 [Ruminococcus] lactaris
GCGGCGTAGGTCTGCTTGATGTAGGCGGAGAGATAAGTGCGGTTGGTGCCGAGGGCAACGGCTGTATCGCCGATTGTGATGCCTGGGCTAGTGAAGCCTTTCTGCTCGAGCCATGCCGGGAGATTACGCTCAATCACAGGGTAGCAAGTGGGCGATGCAATTGGCTCTGCCTCTTCTTTTGGTGCGGGCGACTCAAGGATGGTTTCCACCTGCTCATAGAAGAGCAGATAGTTCATATAGGCGCAATAGAGATAGATATAGAACGGCACCGACGACAATATCCACAGATAAACATATTCGTCGGGCAAGAACGTTAGCAGTCCGCAACTCACACCGTAGATTATCGCCCACCATGTGAATATCGACATCCAGCGGATATAGGCAGCGATATTCTCCGAATGTGTGTCGTCAAACATACGCACAGCCTCGTGATAGGTGCGGATGATGCGTCGCGAGAGGTAGATGCCGTAGCCAAAGAGCCACGCAGCCATCGTTGTCAAGCCTATGTAGCGGCATATGCCTCGAGGAAGGACGAATAGGATGATGCATGACAATAGGGTGAAAAACACCCAATATATCAGATTTCTGACCGTGCGCTTCAACGTAATGTGGGTGCGGTCGAGCAGCGTGATGAGCGAGGCGCTGAAAAGCCAATACGACAGAAAATAGGTAGACAGATTCATTAGGATGGCGGCGTCTTGACTTTGAAAGCGCAAACCGTCGAAAAGATGCACCGAATAGTTGGCGGAAAGCACCAGCAGAGCCGTGCCGATGATGCGCCGCGAGCGCTTATAGTTGGCGAAAATGGGTTTGTCGGGAGTCTTTGCCACGAAGAAGTAGATGGCGAAGAAAATCATAAGCGTAAGCGCCAGCCCCAACGAGTTTTTATATAATGAATAGTCCATTTTGTTCAGTGAAATTGATTTATCAACCATTTCAGCAAAAGTTTCCGATACAATTCTATCGTATACTGAAGCAGCGGTTTGTCAAATTTAATGATTTTCGGCCGAACGGCAAACGATTTACTTCAAATAAAAAGCAAGGCATCCCGACGGAACTCCGCAGGGATGCCTCTATAGTCAGTTTCAATAAATTTCGCTACTGCTTACTTGTTTGATTCTTCAGCACGCTTGATTTTGGCAGCGTCTTCTGCTGCTTCAGCCTCAAGACGGGCGTCAAGACTCTTGTCGAGGTATTCAAAGTCTTCCTTGCTACCCACAACGAGAGAGTTGTATTCGCGCAAGCCTGTACCGGCAGGAATCAAGTGACCGCAGATTACGTTCTCCTTCATGCCCTCGAGGTAGTCGGTCTTGCCGTTGATAGCGGCCTCGTTGAGCACCTTGGTTGTTTCCTGGAAGGAAGCAGCCGACATGAAGCTTGAAGTTTGAAGAGCGGCACGTGTGATACCCTGAAGCATCTGGTCGGATGTTGCAGGCACTGCATCGCGAACTTCAACGAGTTTCAAGTCTTTGCGTTTCAAAGCTGAGTTCTCGTCGCGGAGCTTGCGGGCAGTGATAATCTGGCCAGCCTTTACGTTGGTAGAGTCGCCAGCGTCGGTAACCACCTTCTTGCCCCAAATGCGGTCGTTCTCGTCCATGAAGTCGCGCTTGTCAACAATCTGCTGCTCAAGGAAGCGAGTGTCGCCTGGATCAAGGATAGACACCTTGCGCATCATCTGACGAACGATTACCTCAAAGTGCTTGTCGTTGATCTTCACACCCTGCATACGATAGACGTCCTGAACCTCGTTGACGATGTATTCCTGAACGGCTGTCGGGCCCTTGATGTTAAGGATGTCAGACGGAGTGATGGCACCATCGGAAAGTGGAGTACCAGCACGCACATAGTCGTTCTCCTGTACAAGGATTTGCTTCGACAATGGCACAAGATATTTCTTCTCCTCGCCAAGTTTCGATGTCACGCTGATCTCGCGGTTACCGCGCTTGATCTTGCCGAAGGTAACCTCACCATCGATTTCCGAAACGATGGCTGGGTTAGATGGGTTACGCGCCTCGAAGAGCTCGGTGACACGAGGAAGACCACCGGTGATGTCACCAGCGTTACCAGAAGCACGCGGAGTCTTCATAAACACTTGACCAACCTTCACCTCATCGCCGTCCTCAATCATAAGGTGGGCGTTGACAGGGAATGAATATGTCTTGAGCACCTGACCGTTCTTGTCCAAGATTTGTACCTCAGGAACTTTTGTACGGTCTTTCGACTCGATGATAATCTTTTCGTGGAGACCTGACGTTTCGTCGGTTTCCTTACGGTAGGTAACGCCTTCAATCACATTGACGAACTGAGCCTTACCGCCAACCTCACTGACAACGACAGCGTTGAATGGGTCCCATTCGCAGATTACGTCGCCCTTCTTAACGGTCTCACCGTTCTTCTTGTAGAGTTTCGAACCGTAAGGGATGTTGGTATTGGTAAGCACAATGCCCGTATTGGAGTCAACGATGCGCATTTCAGCCAAACGACCTACAACGACTTCGCATTCCTCGGTTTGAACCGTGCGGAGTTCCTCGATTTCGAGTACACCGTCGTAGCGTGATGTTACAGAAGAAACGGCTGCAATGTTGGAAGCCACACCACCGACGTGGAATGTACGAAGTGTCAACTGCGTACCTGGCTCACCGATTGACTGTGCTGCGATGACACCGACAGCCTCACCTTTCTGAACCATGCGGTTGGTTGACAAGTTACGGCCGTAGCACTTAGCGCAGACACCTTTCTTCGATTCGCAGGTGAGCACCGAACGAACTTCAACCGATTCAATCGGTGATTTCTCGATGCGCTCAGCAGCCTCGTCGTTGATTTCCTCACCGCTGGCAACGATGATTTCACCAGTAAGTGGATCAACCACATCGTGAACCGATACACGACCGAGGATACGTTCGCTCAATGTAGCCACAACGTCTTCGTTGTTTTTCAACTCTGTGCAGACAAGTCCGCGGAGAGTGCCGCAGTCTTCCTCTGTGATAATCACATCGTGAGCCACATCGACAAGACGACGGGTAAGGTAACCAGCATCGGCAGTCTTCAACGCCGTGTCGGCAAGACCCTTACGGGCACCGTGGGTAGAGATGAAGTACTCCAAAACTGAAAGGCCTTCCTTAAAGTTAGCCAAGATAGGGTTCTCGATGATCTGACCGCCCTCAGCACCACTCTTCTGCGGTTTCGCCATAAGGCCACGCATACCTGCCAACTGACGGATCTGGTCCTTAGAACCACGGGCACCAGAGTCAAGCATCATGAAGATTGGGTTGAAGCCCTGGTTGGCTGCCGTAAGTTGTTTCATCAGTGTGCTTGTCAAACGAGAGTTGACATGCGTCCAAATATCAATAATCTGGTTATAGCGCTCGTTGTTGGTGATGAAACCCATGTTGTAGTTGTTCATCACTTCTTCAACCTGCTCGTAACCTTCCTGTACGTATTCCTCTTTTTCCGGTGGAATCAACACGTCACCCAAGTTGAACGACAAGCCGCCCTTGAATGCCATGTAGTAACCGAGGTTCTTGATGTCGTCAAGGAACTGTGCTGAACGAACGACACCGCAACGCTTGATGACGGCACCGATGATGTCACGAAGAGATTTCTTGGAAATCAATGTGTTGACATAACCCATCTCCTTAGGCACATATTGGTTGAAGAGCAAACGGCCTACGGATGTTTCCTTAACCATTGTCTTCACGAGGTTGCCGTTTTCGTCGAGGTCATCGACAATCACAGAGATGATAGCGTGGAGCGTACATTTGCCTTCGTTGTAGGCAATCTGAGCCTCTTCTGGTCCGTAGAACACAAGACCTTCACCCTTGTCGCCTTTGCGGAGTTTGGTGATGTAGTAAAGACCAAGCACCATGTCCTGCGACGGCACGGTAATAGGTGCGCCGTTGGCTGGGTTAAGGATGTTATGGGCACCAAGCATAAGCATTTGCGCCTCAAGCACTGCCTCGTTGCCGAGTGGCAAGTGGACTGCCATCTGGTCACCGTCGAAGTCGGCATTGAATGCCGTACATGCCAACGGGTGCAACTGGATTGCCTTACCCTCGATCATGCGTGGCTGGAATGCCTGAATACCGAGTCGGTGAAGTGTAGGGGCACGGTTGAGGAGCACTGGATGACCCTTCATTACGTATTCAAGGATGTCCCAAACAATTGGTTCCTTGCGGTCTACTATCTTCTTTGCACTCTTCACCGTCTTGACGATGCCGCGCTCAATGAGTTTGCGGATTACAAACGGTTTGAATAGTTCGGCTGCCATGTCTTTTGGCAAACCGCATTCGTGCATCTTGAGTTCCGGACCTACGACGATTACCGAACGTGCTGAATAGTCGACACGCTTACCGAGCAAGTTCTGACGGAAACGACCTTGTTTACCTTTCAAACTATCGGAAAGCGACTTCAACGGACGGTTACTTTCGGTCTTCACAACGCTCGACTTGCGCGAGTTGTCGAGCAATGAGTCTACTGCTTCCTGAAGCATGCGCTTCTCGTTACGGAGAATCACTTCTGGAGCCTTGATCTCAATCAAGCGTTTCAAGCGGTTGTTTCGGATGATTACGCGACGATAAAGGTCGTTCAAGTCGCTGGTAGCGAAACGGCCACCATCGAGTGGAACGAGCGGACGCAACTCAGGAGGAGTGACTGGCACAACCTTGAGAATCATCCATTCAGGCTTGTTAACGCCTTTCGATGCACGGAACGACTCAACAACCTGAAGGCGCTTCAACGCTTCAGTTTTGCGCTGTTGTGAAGAGTCGGTATCGGCGCGGTGGCGCAATTCATACGACAAACTGTCGAGGTCTACGTCCTTCAAAAGGTCGTAGATTGCATCGGCACCCATCTTGCAGATGAACTTGTTAGGATCGTTGTCCTCAAGCATTGAGTTCTCGCGTGGGAGTTTGTCCATGATTTCGAGGTACTCGTCCTCAGAGAGAAGGTCAAGACGGTCAAGGTCTTCGTGACCTTCAAGTTCTTTGGCAGCACCTGCTTGGATTACTATGTAGCGCTCGTAGTAGATCACAGAATCGAGTTTCTTCGACGGCAAACCGAGGAGGTAACCAATCTTGTTTGGCAACGAGCGGAAATACCAAATGTGGGCAACAGGAACGACCAAAGAGATATGGCCTGTGCGCTCGCGGCGCACTTTCTTCTCTGTAACTTCCACACCGCAACGGTCGCACACGATGCCTTTGTAACGGATACGTTTGTACTTTCCGCAGTGGCACTCGTAGTCCTTTACCGGACCAAAAATGCGCTCGCAGAACAAACCGTCGCGTTCTGGTTTGTAAGTTCGATAGTTGATTGTCTCAGGCTTAAGCACCTCGCCATAGGATCTCTCAAGGATCTCCTCAGGAGAAGCAAGCCCAATCGTAATCTTCGAAAAGTTACTTTTTATTCTATTGTCTTTATTGAATGCCATATTCTAATGTCGTTTTATTCCATGTTAATGCTAAGACCAAGACCACGGAGTTCGTGCAAGAGCACGTTCAATGATTCAGGGATACCCGGAGTAGGCATTGGCTCGCCCTTGACGATTGCCTCGTATGCCTTGCTACGGCCCACAACGTCGTCACTCTTGATGGTAAGGATTTCCTGGAGCACGTGGGATGCGCCGAATGCCTCGAGCGCCCAAACCTCCATTTCTCCGAAACGCTGACCACCGAACTGTGCTTTACCACCAAGTGGCTGTTGCGTAATCAAAGAGTACGGGCCGATGCTACGGGCGTGCATCTTGTCTTCAACCATGTGGCCGAGTTTCAGCATGTAGATGACACCTACTGTTGCAGGCTGGTCGAAACGCTCGCCAGTGCCGCCGTCGTAGAGGTAAGTCTTACCGTAGCGTGGCACACCTGCTTTGTCGGTCCATGCGTTGAGGTCGTCGAGACTTGCACCATCGAAGATCGGAGTTGCAAACTTCTCGCCGAGTTCGCGGCCTGCCCATCCGAGCACAGTCTCGAAAATCTGACCCAAGTTCATACGAGAAGGCACACCCAGCGGGTTAAGCACGATGTCGACTGGAGTACCGTCGGCAAGGAACGGCATGTCCTCTTGGCGAACTACGCGCGACACGATACCCTTGTTACCGTGACGACCTGCCATCTTGTCGCCGACACCAATCTTACGTTTCTTAGCCACATAAACCTTGGCAAGTTGCATGATGCCTGAAGGAAGTTCGTCGCCAATCGACACATCGAATTTCTTGCGGCGCAATTCTGCGTCGATTTCCTTCGACTTGCGCAGATAGTTGACGATTGTGGCGTGGATCATGTCGTTCTTGTGAGCGTCGCTGGTCCACTTGCTGAGGTTGATTGTGTCGTATTCCTCAATGCCCTTGAGGTATTCAGCCGTAAACTTGGCGCCCTTAGGGATAACCTCAGTGCCGAGGAAGTCCTTCACGCCCTGCGAAGTCTTGCCTTCGGTAAGGGTGATAAGTTTCTCGATGAGGCGAGCCTTAAGTTCTGCCTGACGCTGTTCAAATTCCTCGTCGATTTGTTGAAGTTCGAGATTGGCTGCTTTGCCTTTCTTCTTCTGAGCCTTAGCGTAGAGGTTAGTCTTAACGATAACGCCCTTCAACGAAGGAGAAGCCTTGAGCGAAGCATCCTTCACATCGCCGGCCTTGTCGCCGAAGATGGCACGGAGAAGTTTCTCCTCTGGTGTCGGGTCGCTCTCACCCTTAGGGGTAATCTTACCGATAAGGATGTCGCCTGGAACCACGTGTGCACCGACACGGATAATGCCGCGCTCATCGAGGTCCTTGGTTGCGTCTTCGCTTACGTTAGGAATATCTGATGTAAGTTCCTCCATTCCGCGTTTTGTTTCGCGCACCTCGAGAGAGTATTCGCTAACGTGGACAGAGGTAAGGATATCTTCGCGCACCATACGTTCGTTGAGCACGATAGCATCCTCGTAGTTGTAACCCTTCCAAGGCATGAAGGCAACCTTGAGGTTGCGGCCAAGGGCGAGTTCTCCGTTTTCCGTAGCGTAACCCTCAGTGAGGATCATGCCCTTCTCGACGCGCTGTCCTTTCTTGCATATTGGACGGAGGTCGATAGTGGTGCTCTGGTTGGTCATACGGAACTTCGGTATGATATATTCTTTAACAGAATCTTGGAAGTTGACAAACTCCTCGTCAGGTGTGCGGTCGTAGCGGATGCGGATTACGCTTGCATCGACAAATTCGATGACACCGGCACCTTCGGCCATAACCTGAGTACGAGAGTCGTGTGCAAGTTGCTTCTCGATGCCTGTACCTACGATAGGAGCCTCGCTGCGCAACAACGGCACTGCCTGGCGCATCATGTTAGATCCCATCAACGCACGGTTAGCATCGTCGTGCTCCAAGAACGGAATCAAAGAAGCCGCGATTGAGGCAATCTGCATTGGCGACACGTCCATGAGTTGCACCTCCTCTGGAGCAACAACTGGGAAGTCGGCGTCAAGACGAGCCTTAACCTTGTTGCGGATAAACGAACCGTCGTCGTTGAGCGGTGCGTTGCCTTGAGCGATAATCTTGCCTTCCTCGATTTCGGCAGTCAAATAAGTGATGTGGCTGTTGTCGAGGTCGACCTTGCTATTTTCAACCTTGCGGTAAGGAGTTTCAATAAATCCGAGATTGTTGATCTTTGCATACACACACAACGAAGAAATCAAACCGATGTTAGGACCTTCAGGGGTCTCAATCGGGCAAAGACGTCCGTAGTGAGTGTAGTGCACGTCGCGCACCTCAAATCCGGCACGGTCACGCGACAAACCACCAGGACCGAGGGCCGACATACGGCGCTTGTGGGTGATTTCGGCCAATGGGTTGGTTTGGTCCATGAACTGCGACAAGGCGTTCGTTCCAAAGAAGGTGTTGATAACCGAAGAAATTGTCTTCGCGTTGATCAAGTCGATTGGAGTGAACACTTCGTTGTCGCGTACGTTCATACGCTCGCGGATTGTGCGTGCCATACGAGCCAAACCTACACCAAACTGGTTGTAGAGTTGTTCGCCTACTGTGCGCACACGACGGTTCGACAAGTGGTCGATATCATCGACATCCGACTTGGAGTTAATCAACTCAATCAAGTACTTGATGATGGCGATAATATCTTCGCGGGTCAACACGCGTACCTCGTCGGAAACGCCGAGAGCCAACTTCTTGTTGATGCGATAACGGCCCACATCACCCAAGTCGTAGCGCTTCTCTGAGAAGAACAGGTTGGTGATGACCTCACGTGCGCTCGCGTCATCCGGTGGCTCAGCGTTGCGCAGTTGTCGATAGATATAGTTGATAGCCTCTTTTTCAGAGTTGCTAGGGTCTTTTTGAAGGGTGTTAAAGATAATCGAGTAGTCGCTCATGTCTACGCCTTCCTTGTGCAGGAGAATAGTCTGCAAGCCGGAATCGAGAATTTCCTGAATGTGCTCTTCTTCGATGATGG
This sequence comes from [Ruminococcus] lactaris, assembly GCA_963615935.1. Lineage (GTDB taxonomy): Bacteria > Bacteroidota > Bacteroidia > Bacteroidales > Muribaculaceae > Limisoma. Next base: position 8,430 of record CAVEIP010000068.1, read on the forward strand.
TCTCACGATCAATCACTACTTCGTTACGGTCGATAGAAACTACCTCACCGGTATCTTCATCGACAAAGTCTTCAACCCATGTCTTCAGCACGCGCGCAGCAAGTTTGCGGCCGAGACACTTCTTCAGGTTCGTCTTATTTACTTTTACTTCTTCAGCAAGACCAAAGATTTCAATGATGTCCTTGTCACTGTCCAGACCGATGGCACGCAACAATGTGGTTACCGGCAATTTCTTCTTGCGGTCGATGTAGGCATACATCACATTGTTGATGTCAGTGGCAAACTCTATCCAAGAGCCACGGAACGGAATGATACGAGCCGAATACAGTTTTGTGCCGTTGGCATGGGTGCTCTGTCCGAAGAAAACACCTGGCGAACGGTGCAACTGTGATACGACAACACGCTCAGCACCGTTGATCACAAACGTTCCCTTCTCTGTCATATAAGGGATCGGTCCAAGATATACGTCTTGGATTACGGTGTCAAAATCCTCATGGTCGGGATCGGTGCAGTATAATTTTAATTTGGCCTTCAAAGGCACACTGTATGTCAAACCGCGCTCAAGACATTCCTCTATCGTATATCTCGGCGGGTCAATGTAATAGTCAAGGAACTCGAGCACAAAGTTGTTCCTTGTATCTGCAATTGGAAAGTTTTCCGCAAAAACCTTGTACAATCCCTCGTTCTTTCTCTTCTCCAATGGAGTGTCGAGTTGAAGGAAATCGTGGAACGACTTCAACTGAATCTCCAGGAAATCAGGGAATGGCAACGGATTCTTTACGGAGGCGAAATTTACGCGTGGTTTTACTGTTGAAACTGACATAAAAATATTATTAATAGAACCCGAAATTGAAAATAACACAAAAAGGTTAAGAATCGACTTTATAGGGGATTCTTAACCTAATTACCTGAATTTCAGGCAATATTATTTAAGTTCAACTTCAGCTCCAGCTTCTTCGAGTTGTTTCTTAAGAGCCTCAGCGTCAGCCTTAGCAACACCTTCCTTGATTGTGCTAGGTGCACCGTCAACCAAGTCCTTAGCTTCTTTCAAACCAAGACCACAAGCTTCCTTAACGGCCTTAACAACTTGAAGTTTAGAAGCGCCTGCGCTCTTCAATACTACGTCGAATGCTGATTTCTCTTCCTCAGCGGCAGCGCCGGCAGCAGGGCCAGCAGCAACAGCTACAGCTGCAGCAGCAGGTTCGATACCATATTCTTCTTTCAAAATTTGAGCAAGTTCGTTTACTTCTTTTACTGAGAGGTTAACTAATTGTTCTGCAAAAGCTTTTAAATCTGCCATTTTTGTATAATTTTTTATTGTTATTTTTTTGTTTGTTATTTGTTGGAGAGTGTTTCAAGAATACCATGCAACTTGTTGCCTGACGACTGCAAAGCAGATACAACGTTCTTGGCTGGTGACTGGAGCAATGCAACAACCTCTGCGATGAGCTCGTTCTTGCTCTTGATCTTCGACAATGTGTCGAGTTGGTCAGCACCCATGTAAACTGTTTCTTCTACATATGCAGCTTTCAATACTGGCAATTCTGAACCTGTCTTGTGGAACTCCTTGATAGTCTTTGCAGGAGCGTTACCCACGTTAGAGAACAACATTGCTGTTGTGCCAGTCAAGGCAGGATACAATTCCGAAAAATCACCCTCTAATTGCTCTAAAGCCTTGTGAAGCAAAGTATTCTTCACAACTACCATCTTCACTTCAGCGTTGAAGCAGGCGCGGCGGAATGCACTTGTCTGCTCAGCATCCATGCTGGTAGTGTCGGTGAGATAAAAGCAGCTGTACTCTTTAAGAGTCTCGCTGATTTTCTCAATAATTATCGCTTTATCTTCCTTTCTCATGATTCTCTTAATTTAAAAATTCGTTACACATCGAGTGATTTTGTATCGATCTTCAGACCTGAGCTCATTGTACTCGAAAGATATATGCTCTTCATATAAGTACCTTTGGCGGTGGCCGGCTTCAACTTAATCAGCGTGTTGATAAACTCGCGAGCGTTTTCTGCCATTTGGTCTGCCGTGAAGGAAACCTTACCGATAGAAGCGTGTACGATACCGTTCTTATCTACTTTAAAGTCAATCTTACCTTGTTTTACTTCTTTCACTGCCTTAGCAACGTCTGGAGTAACTGTACCGCTCTTTGGGTTAGGCATCAAGCCACGAGGACCGAGCACACGACCAAGAGCACCAATTTTACCCATGATTGCAGGTTGAGTGATAATTACGTCTACGTCTGTCCAGCCGCCTTTGATTTTCTCAATATACTCGTCCAAACCTACGTAGTCTGCTCCAGCTTCTTTAGCGGCAGTTTGATCTGCCTCAGTGGCGCACAAAACCAATACGCGTACTTGTTTTCCTGTTCCGTGAGGAAGAGAAACAACGCCGCGCACCATTTGGTTAGCCTTACGAGGATCTACACCAAGACGTACATCGATATCAAATGAAGCATCGAATTTTGTAAAGGTGATTTCCTTAATCTTTTCGGCTGCTTCCTTCAGTGTGTAAATCTTTCCAGCTTCAATCTTCTCTAAAGCCAACTTTTGATTCTTTGTCAGTTTACCCATGTCAATTGAAGTTTTTAATTGTTTTCAGGGAAAGATCCCTTAACTGTGATACCCATACTTCTCGCTGTACCAGCGACCATCTTCATAGCTGAATCTAAAGTAAAACAGTTCAAATCCGGCATTTTGTCTGTTGCAATTGTCTTAACCTGTTCCCAAGAGATTTCAGCAACCTTCTGACGGTTTGGCTCCTTAGAACCGCTCTTTATCTTAGCAACCTCAAGCAATTGTACTGCTACAGGAGGAGTCTTAACAATAAAGTCAAAGCTCTTGTCAGTGTAATATGTGATTACAACTGGGAGAACCTTGCCGGCTTTGTCTTGAGTACGGGCATTGAATTGCTTACAAAATTCCATGATGTTGATACCCTTAGAACCCAAAGCAGGTCCTACTGGGGGTGATGGGTTTGCCGCACCACCTTTAATCTGCAATTTGATCTGTCCAGCAATTTCTTTAGCCATTTCTGTTTTTGTTTTTGATAAGTTAAATTATCACAGTCCTAGCCTTGTTCGTAACAACAATAACTATTCCCGCTCTACTTGCGAATTTTCCAACTCAACTGGTGTCTTGCGACCGAAAATGCTCACCATCACCTTGAGTTTCTTCTTCTCATTGTTGACCTCATCGATTGTACCAATCATGCCAGTGAAGGCACCGTAGTTGACCTTAACGGTCTCACCTACCTTATAGTCAATCAAATCACTGTCGGCAACTTCTTGAAGTTCATCGGCTATGCCAAGCATACGGTTAACTTCCCCTGGACGTAATGGCTCTGGACGTTTCTGCTC
>CAVEIP010000069.1:0-11733 GCA_963615935.1 [Ruminococcus] lactaris
GATGACAAATAAGGATAATATAAAATTAGTAGGAAAGATTTTTGCCACGGGCGTGATGTCGTTTTGCGGTGTGGTTAGTGAAACGGCAATGAATGTGACATTCCCGGCATTGATGAAGGAATTTGAAGTGGGCACAAGCACCGTGCAATGGATCACCACGGGCTATCTGCTTGTGCTTTCGTTGGTAATCACAATGTCGTCCTATCTTAAGCGCAACTGCTCGCAGCGCACACTGTTTCTTATTGCCGTGTGCAGTTTCATCGGCGCAACGGTGATGTGCTCCGTCGCTCCATCGTTTGCCGTGCTGATGATAGGTCGCATGGTGCAAGGCATTGGCACGGGCATTGCTCTGCCGTTGATGTACAACATTATTCTCGGCGAAGCCCCAAAGGAGCAGATTGGCACATTCATGGGCATTGGTATGCTTGTTACAGCAGTTGCTCCCGCCGTCGGACCAGTGCTCGGCGGATTTATTGTTGAAATGTTCGGTTGGCGCTACATCTTCATGTCGCTGATGCCGTTGCTTGTACTCTCACTTGTTGTGGGATGCTGCCTCATCAAGCGCTCTGTGCCTGAGGAGCATTCCCGCTTCTATCTCTTCGACTATACTCTTATTGTGGTTGGATTCACCACCTTCATTCTTGCAATGGTGCAGGCTTCATCGGCAGGGTGGGTGAGCATAACGGTTATCTCGTTGCTTGTCGTTGCAGCCGTTGCTCTTGTTTGGTTTGTGCGCCAGTCGCGTGGCAAGGAGCAACCGCTGCTGCGCGTTGAGGTGCTGCGCAACAAGAAATTTATTATGGCATTGTCGGTTATACTTATTGCGCAGTTTACTGTCTTGGCGTTGGGATATACAATCCCTAACTATTCGCAGATTTCTAACCACACTGGAGCATTCCTTGCCGGCGGACTGCTTGTGCCAGGATGTATTGTTGGTGCTATCATCTCGCCGCTCAGCGGACGCTTGCTCGACAAGATTGGTGCGCGCACGCCGATTGTGTGTGGATACGGCTTTATGCTGTGTTCGTTGCTTTTGTTTTCATGGTTTGGCGATTCACTCACAACGATGATGTTCTATTGTTTCTACGTAATCTTTACGATAGGGCAGGGTCTTGGATGTCCTACAGCCATAACCTTCGGACTTTCGCAATTGCCGAAACACCTGTCGGCCGACGGCAACGCTCTGGTCAACAGTTTCCAACAGTTAGCTGGCGCAATGGGTACGGCAGTCGCTTCTTCCATCGTTGCTGCTCAGCAACTTGCGGCTCCAGTAAGTCAATTCTCCGAATCGACCGCCATTGGCTCACGCAATGCCTTTATGCTTATGGGATTCATACTCTTCGTGGCATTCGTGATGTGCCTCTCGATGACTAAGCGTGTGAAGCGCGCGTAGTCGGAAATATCGAAAAAACAGAGCGGGTGCAAAACCAATCGGTTTTGCGCCCGCTTGTTTTAACCAGTTGTTGGCTATGCTTTTACGCGGCCTACATAAGAGCCTTCGCGAGTGTCGACTTCGATAGTCTCGCCTTCGTTGATAAACAACGGAACGCGCACTGTTGCGCCAGTCTCTACTGTTGCAGGTTTCAAAGTGTTGGTAGCAGTGTCGCCTTTGAGTCCTGGTTCAGTGTAGGTAATCTTCAATTGAGTCTTGATTGGCATTTCTGCGAAAAGCACAGTTTCTGTAGAAGCGTCGGAAACGACCTCAACTACATCGCCTTCCTTCATGAAATCAACACCAGTGATCAAATCCTTGTGAATAGGAATTTGGTCGTAAGTTTCCTGGTTCATGAAGATAAAGTCGCCAGCCTCTTGGTAGAGGAACTGGTAAGGACGGCGCTCCACGCGAACGTCTTCGAGTTTTTCACCAATGTTGAAGCGGCGCTCGATAACGTAACCGTTGACAACATCTTTCAATTTTGTACGCATGAATGTGTTGCCTTTACCTGGCTTTACGTGAAGGAAATCAATGCAGAAATACAACTTGTTGTCCATACGGATACAAGTTCCAATCTTAATGTCTTGAGCGTTAATCATATAATTAATGTGAAATTTAAAATTCCGTTATGAGACTGCAAAGTTATGATTTTTTTCTTTAATTCGCCTTAACCAATTGTAAAAACTTTTACATTAATGCCGACATAACTTCGACCTATGCCTCTTTGATAATCCAGTCGCTGATGGTGCGCTGGTTACTGTCGTAGTTTATGCCGATTTTAACCAATCGCTTGCCATCGGCAGAATACGGGATGAGGTAGCCTTTTTCGTCAATCTGTTTGATGGCATCCTCTGCCGAACCATCGAATTTCAGTTCGAAGACAAAGACAGCGTTAGGCATATACACCACTGCATCGGCACGCCCTACGGCGCTGTCTTCTTCCACTCGCATATATGCCCCCATCAGATTGAATATGAGGTAGAATACCGTCTGGAAGTCGCGTTCGTTCTTGTTGGACAAACGATTGGAAATGCTTGCCAAATAGGCTTTCAACCGCAATATCGACTCCTCTACCTTGCCTTCATAGAGCATCTCAATCATGTCGCCGACCAAACTGCTGTTGTCGAGTTGGATTGGCGACAAATAATTTGGTGCAAGACTCTTCAACATACCGATTTTCACCTCTTGGTTAGGGTATCCGAGGCTATAGCGATGAGTGATAGGGTTGAACTTCTTGATGGTGAGGTATCCGCTTTGGTAGAGCAACGGTAGCGGTGTGGTCATCTGTTCGGGCGACACGTCAAAGTCGTCCACATCAGTGCTGCGGTTTTCAATGTCGAGTACATTGATATGGTATTTTTGCAATGTCTTTATCAGATACGACGGAGTTCCCGAGCCAAACCAGTAGGCGCCTATGTCATGTGCATTGAGTGCCTTTACAAGGCTGAATGGGTTAAACACATCTTCTGAATTCTTGCCAAAATGGTATCCGTCGTAATAGTCCGTGAGTTTCTTGAGGCATTCTTCGTAAGTCATACCAAGCGCTTTGCCAAGCCCTTCAACATCGGGTTTCATCACCGTGGTGAGTTCTGTCTTGCTGATGCCGCAGATGGCAGAATACTGGTCGAACATGCTGATATTGTCCAGGTTGTTCAACTCGCTGAAGATGCTCAGCTGCGAGAACTTTGTAATGCCAGTGATGAATGTAAATTCCAAGTATGGGTCAAGTTTTTTCAGCGGACTATAGAAATTCTGCATAATGAGACGCAACGATTGCAGATTTTCCTTTTCGTGCACTACATCGAGCAAAGGCGCATCGTATTCGTCAATGATAATTACAACCTTTTGCCCTGTCTGCTCATAAGCACGTTTCGTTAAGCCTTCCAGTCGCTCGTTGGCATCGACCTCCGCATCGTTTTTGCCATACAATTTTTCATACTCGCTCAACTGTAAACTAAGGTAGCGTTTCAGTTGCTCTTTATCGAAATGTTTGGCGCCGCTCATGTCGAAGTGGAGCACAGGGTGCTTCACCCAGTGTTTCTCGTAGTCGGCAATTGCGAGCCCATCGAAGAGTTCCTTCTTGCCTGCGAAATATGCGTGCAATGTAGAAGCAAACAGCGACTTTCCGAACCGTCGTGGGCGGCTCAGAAACACATATTTCATTCCTTTAGTTTGGAAATCGACTATGTACTTTGTCTTGTCGACATACAAATACTTCCCTTCGCGGATATTCTCGAAGGTTTGAATTCCCACTGGATATTTGTTTACTATCTCTGCCATAGCATTTGCGTTGCTAGAAATTTACATCGCTAAGTTACGAATAAATTCTGTAATTTGGTGTTATCCACTGATTATAAAAACAACAACGCCAGACAGAACTACTCCTGTCCAGCGTTGTTTGCTTTATTTCTATTGTCTACAGCTGGTTGTAGGGGATGAACGAAATTAGGTCAGCGAGTTTTTCTGCTGCCTCCTGAAGAGGTTTTGAAATCATCGATTTGAGGATTGGGTTTAAGTCAATGTTAATCTCAATGTGGGCGCGGGTGTTGTCGGCAATGTCTCCGTCGGCGAGGCAAACGTTGATGCCGAGCGGTAGCGGTGATGACACCGTGTCGAGATGAATGCGCTCGTTTTCTACGCCTTTGCCGATGCGAAACGACACATCGCCCACTGGTTTTGCCTCAATGGTTATGGTGTCGCCTTCGATACGGATTTTGCCCACCTGTTGCTTTACGTTGTCGGGGGCATTGGCAGCTAGACCTTTAAATCCTTCTGGGTCTTTAAGTTTGTTGTAGACCAAAGCGCGCGATGCCGCTATGTTTCGTTCAGTACTTTTGAATGTAGACATATCTGTTTATTCGTCGATTGCTGTTGAAGGAGTCCAGTTTTCCGGATCCTGACGCCATTGTTTCAAAGTCTCGAGGTCTGACTGCTTGATGTAGTCAATTTGCAAGGCAGCATCGAGCATTGCTGTGTAGTTGCCGAGTGTGATAAGTTTCACGCCAGCCTTCTTGAAGTTTTCTTCTGCGAGAGGGAACTGGTAGGTGAAGATGGCAATCATTCCTACAACTTCTGCACCGGCATTGCGGATTGCTTCAACAGCCTTCAGTGAACTGCCGCCTGTGGACACGAGGTCTTCTATGACGATAACCTTCTGTCCAGCCTTAAGGTTACCCTCGATGAGGTTCTCCAAACCGTGGTCCTTAGGAGTAGAACGTACATATATATATGGTTTGCACAATGTGTCGGCAACGAGAGCGCCAAGAGCGATTGCTCCTGTGGCAACGCCTGCCACTACATCTGCGTCTGGGAAGTTCTCAATAATCAGTCGACTCATCTCAACCTTGAGGAAATTGCGGATTTCCGGATACGACAAAGTTTTGCGGTTGTCGGTATAGATAGGCGAGTTCCATCCTGACGACCAAGTGAATGGGTTGTCCGGTTGGAGTTTAATTGCACTGATCTTAAGAAGCTTTTCAGCTAAAATACTTTCCAATTGTTTCATAAGGCATAAATAGTTAGAGTCTAAAAATCAGTAAAAAAACGATATTTTACCAATTTTGCTGCAAAGATAATACAAATCGAGCGCAAATCAATAAACTTGTTTAATAGATTTGCCGAGATGCAGTTTATCTTATTGAAAGATAATACAAATCGAGCGCAAATCAATAAACTTGTTTAATAGATTTGCCGAGATGCAGTTTTAAATACTTCCAGCGAAAGCCAGCGACAGGACGCAGATGCTCGATGCGCCGCCCTCTCGTAGGGCATCGCCGCAGGCTGTAATAGTGGCTCCAGTGGTTATCACGTCGTCTACAAGAAGTACACGCTTGCTGCCGACCGACGGCTTGGCAACAAACACACCCTCCACATTCTTGTGCCTATCTGCCGACGACCGCTGCGTCTGGGTCTTGTGCGGCTTTACGGCAACAATTGCATCATCAGTTGGTATGCCCGTCATAGCTGACACACCGTCGGCTATAAAGCGACTTTGATTGTACCCGCGTTTTGCCAATTTTCGTGAATGTAGTGGCACAGGGATAATGACATCGATGCCATCGAAAAATCCGCTGCCTTTCAATTCTGCGGCAAACGACTGTGCAAGGCTTTTGGCAATGTCCGGGCTATTATGGTACTTCACATCCTTGAGAATCCCTGAATACGGGCTGCTACGGCTATATTCAAACATCGACACTGCCCTTTCAACCAAGCGGCAGCCGAGCAACATCTTTTCCACCTCGGGGCAGTGTATACCGTCCTTTTGCACCCTCGGCATCATGGCAAGGCACATGGAGCAAACATATCGCTCTCCGTCTGCCAGATGATTGCCGCAAACGGGGCATACCTTTGGAAAGAAAACATCAGTTATGCCGTTGAATAATAGTCTGAGATTCATGAGGTAGGAGATGTTATTCTTCATAAATGTCGAAATCCTCGGCACCGTTGACGAGTGGCGCGATTAGTGGTGCAATCAGCCCGGGCTCATAGCCGCGCGATGCGGCATAGCGCATAAGCGAAGCCTTGGCTTTGTAGGCGTCGGCTGTGTTGATGGTTCGTGCTTTTGCTATAAGTAGTGTCTTGAGGTTAGAGAGATAGAGCGTTTCGTCGATTTCTTCCATCGCTTCTTCAATTGTGGTTGAATCGACTCCGTTCTGGCGAAGCATGTGGCGAATCTTGGTGCGTCCCCACATGTCGAAACGTGTCTTGTCGTAGACAAAAGCATGGGCATAGCGGTTGTTGTCTACAAAATTGTTGCCCACGAGCCAGTCTACAACCTTGTCGGCGTCATTGGCGTTGGCACCCCATTGCAGCACCTTGCGGCGTATTTCAGCCTCGGCATGCTCACCGCGTGAACACACCGCCGCAGCTTTTGCCAATGCGGCATCGTAACTCATCGGCTTTTTCACCATCGTTCGCCTCCTTTCCTTGCCGAGACGAAGCGCGGACGGCGGCTGATGTCGGAGATGATTTCAATATCTGTGTATTCCAACCCCTTGAGCATTTCTTTTGTTTCGCTTGGAAAACGGCTGTTGATTTCGAAATAAAGGCGGCCGTCGGGTTTTAGTGCCGATACGCCGTAGGTGGCGATGGCGCGGTAGAAGCGCAATGGGTCGCTGTCGGGCACAAAGAGTGCCGTCGCTGGCTCATAGTCGAGCACGTTTGCGTCCATTGCTGATTTCTCCGATTCGGCAATGTAGGGTGGGTTGCTCACAATTATGTCGTATTTCTCCCTGTCGCCGTTGAGTGCGAGAATGTCGTGCTTAGCAAAAGAGACCTTAGCCTTCAGCAGTCGGGCATTCTCTTCCGCCACGGCAAGTGCGCCGTCGGAGATGTCAATGGCATCGACCTGTGGAAATTTCAGAGTGAGTGCAAGCGAGATGGCTATGCAGCCGCTACCTGTGCCGCAGTCGAGCACCGATAGGTCAGCCTGCTTGTTGCGGTCAGCAATGAGGTCGACAAGTTCCTCTGTTTCTTGGCGTGGAATGAGCGTTGATTCGTTGACTTTAAACGTGTGACCGCAGAAATATGTTTGTCCAAAAATATACTGAATTGGTCGATTTTTCAGTAGTTCGTCAACTACTTTGCTGATTTTGCCAACTATAAACCCCGATAAAACACTATCTTTGTGGAGCAAAATGTCGACTGTTTCATAGTGAAGCACGTGGCGAAATGTGATTCTGACAAAAGCGTCGATTTCGCCTTTGTCGAATTTCTCTGAAAGCCTACGGCGCATGTCGCCGATTGTTTGGCTAAGTGTTTGGTCATTCATTTCAGTCGGTTTTGCTGTTACAAAGGTATGAAATTTATGAATACAGACGAACAATATATGGCCCGCGCGCTCCAGATTGCCGCTCTTGGTTACGGACGCGTGTCGCCAAATCCTATGGTCGGCGCTGTCGTGGTGGCCGATGGTAGGGTGATAGGAGAGGGGTATCACCGTCAATGGGGACATGCCCACGCTGAGGTCAATGCAATAGCCTCGGTCAGTGATGCCGACCGCCATTTGTTGTCGCAGAGCAACATCTATGTCACACTTGAGCCTTGCTCGCACTATGGCAAGACTCCACCCTGCAGTAAACTCATCATCGAAACAGGTATACCCCGTGTGGTGGTCGGTTGTATGGATCCGTTCAAGGAAGTGAGCGGGCGAGGTGTAAAAATGCTTCGCGAGGCTGGCGTTGAGGTTGTTACGGGAGTATTTGAGGAGGAATGTCGTCAACTAAACCGTAAATTTATAACAGCCCATACCGAGGGGCGTCCCTATGTGTTGCTGAAGTGGGCGGAGTCGGCCGATGGCTTTATGTCGACAGGCAACGGCTCGCAAACTCATATCTCCACACTGGTCACGCAGGCTGTGATGCACCGCTTGCGTGCAGGGTATGATGCCATAATGGTCGGTGCTAACACTGTTCGCACTGACAATCCGTCGCTTACCACGCGTTTTTGGCATGGACGCAGTCCTATGCGTGTGGTTATGAGTCATACAGGATGTAGCGACCTTGCTGATAGAAAAATTTTTACCGACGGAAAGCCAACGCTGCTCTATTCGACAACGGGAAAAACGTTGGGCGCTTATGGAGAGAACGTGGAGGAGGCGCAGTTGCCTGCATCGCTCGCTGAGGTGGCTCGCGACCTGTATCGCCGCGGCATCACATCGTTGATGGTGGAAGGTGGCCCGACGCTGTTGCAATCGTTTCTGGACGCTAATCTATGGGATGAGGTGCGCATCGAGCACGGCGACAAGACGTTGGGCTCAGGTATTGCCGCTCCTCATGCTCCGCAAGGAAAGATGAGTGTTTCGAAAGAAGATAACCATCAGATAATCAATATTCTGAGATGAACTGTTTTGTTTTGGTGTCACTGTTTAACACATTTTCAATGTGTCCTTTGATAAAATAGTTATAAATTTGCACTTTAAATGTTATTAAATAGATGAGAAGATTAATTCCAATATATGCAATTTTCACGGCGTTGACGCTTATTGTTTCAGCATCGTGCAACACTACAGGTAGCGATGAGACTGATCCGACTGTGATTTCGACAAACACCCTCGTCACCAATTTCTACATTCAGGCAAACGACTCGGTGCTTACTTTGCTCGACTCCATCCCATTTACTATTGATGTGAACAAGCGGGTTATCTACAATGCCGACTCTCTTCCTAAGGGAACTGACATTACGCGCCTCGTGCCGAGTATCACGCTGGCGTCGACTACATCGACTGGCGTTATCACTATCAGCGGTGCATCTACAATGTCCGACACCACTTACACCTACACCGCTTCGTCGACCGACAGCATTGACTTTACCGGGCGTGTAATGCTTACGGTGAAAGCCGCTGATGGCATTTCTTCGCGCGACTACCAACTGCTTGTCAACGTTCACCAGATGGAAAGTGATTCGCTCTATTGGAATCAACTTTCACGCCGCAACCTTCCCGGCTCGCTGACGGGACCGGAACAGCAGAAAACTGTTGAAAGCAATGGCACTACTTATTGCCTCGTGGCTGAAAACGGCATCTATACGGTTTCATCTACAACTGAGCCCGCTACAAATAATTGGGACAAGCAGAAGGTTTCCTTCGGATTTACGCCTAACGTGAGCAGCCTCACGGCAACCACCGATGCACTTTACATCCTCGACACCGACGGCAATTTGCAGAAATCGACCGATGGCGGACTCTCTTGGGCTGCAACTGGTAAAAAATACTACTCTCTGATTTCTGGCTACGGAAGCACTTTGCTCGCCGTGGCTGCCGAGGGTACGTCATATTTCACTGCAACACTGACCTCCGATGGCACAGAAACGCTCAAGGCAGCCAATAGTCAGTTCCCGATAAGCGGAGCATCGCAGGCTGTGACCTACGATAGCGAATGGGGCACATCGCAGATGCTTATGGTTGTGGGCGGCAAGATGGCCGACGGCAACTATACAGGCATGACTTGGGGCTACGACGGCAATGCTTGGGAGGCAATCGGCAACCGACAGGTGGCACGCCTCAGCGATATGACTCTCGTGAAATACTACTATTTCCAGCGCCTCACTTCTGGCGGCTACCAACAGTTCCCTGTGCTTCTCGCATTTGGCGGACGTGCAAGCGACGGCTCACTGAGCAAGAAAGTTTATATTTCTTATAATAACGGTATCGATTGGAAACTCGGCGACGACCTTCTCCAATTGCCCGACTACATCAACGCTTTCTATGGCGCACAGGCTGTGGTGTCGACATCGACACTTGAAAGCACCCGCGCGGCATCTGCTTGGACGGCAATGCCTTCACGCCACCTGCCTGTCTGGTTGAAGGTCGATGTTCCAGCATCTACTCGCGCCACTACGCCAATCACCTCGTGGGACTGCCCTTACATCTATTTGTTTGGCGGATACAACGAAAGCGGCGAGTTGCAGAACAACATCTGGAAGGGTGTGGTGAACCGTTTGACGTTTAAACCGATACAGTAACGCCAGCGTTGAGTATACTACAAGTTGATTTTTGACGTTTTGTCTTTAGAATGAATACGAAACTCAGAACATACAACTTGCGACTCTTGGTCGCAATCCTTTTGGCGGCAATGTCGCCACTTGTGACCAATGCTCAGGAATATCGCTATGAAGCCGGTTTTGCTGGTGGTATAAGTGGCTATTTGGGAGATTTAAACTCAAGCAACGTGCTCAAGCATCCCGGCTATTCGGGTGGGCTGTTGTTCCGCTATCTAATCAACAAGCGCTTTGCGGTGAAGGCTGATTTGACGGCGGCAAGCATCAAAGGAAACTCAGACGACTTCGACAACAAGTTTCCCGACGATGCACATTATGATTTTTCATGCACCTACTTCGATTTAGGAGTGGCGTTTGAGTTCAATTTCTTGAACTTTGGCATGAACGACGACTATAGAAAGTTGAAACGTATCACTCCCTACCTGTCGTTAGGCTTGGGAGCAACATACTCGACGAGCAAGAATTTCGTGCCTAACATACCGATTAGTTTCGGTGCGAAATACAAGATAAAACGCCGGCTCAACCTCGGTCTCGAAATGAGGTGGAGAATGATGCTCGGCGATGGAGTAGATGGTTTGAAAGACCTCTACAAGGTGGAAAGCGGATTTCTTAAAAACACCGACTGGTGCCCCACATTGATGGTGAGCCTGTCGTATGAATTTGGTGAAATCTGCAAAATTTGCCACTACGTAAAATGATTGAGAGAAATGACGCTTGAAAGCAAAATATCAGAGATAGGGCAGAAGCCTGTACCAACCCATGTGGCTGTCATTATGGACGGCAACGGGCGTTGGGCTAAAGCCCGTGGCCTCGACCGCTCTATGGGACACGTAGAGGGTGTCAATGCTGTGCACCGCATCACGGAAATCGCTTCCGACCTCGGTGTGAAATATCTCACACTCTACACCTTCTCTACCGAAAACTGGAACAGGCCGAAGGAGGAGGTCGACGCATTGATGCATCTCATTGCCATCGCCATTGAGCGCGAAACGGAAGGCTTGCTGAGCAATAATGTGCGTCTGCGCCTTGTGGGCAATCTGGAGTCGGTGCCCGACTATGCCCTCGAGCGCCTTCGTCGATGCGAGGAGGCTACGGCTCATTGCTCTGGATTGTCGATGGTGCTCGCCATCAGTTATTCTGCCCGTTGGGAGATTACTGAGGCCATGCGCCGCATCGCGGCAAAGGCTGTAAAGGGCGAAATTAGCATTGACAACATCACGGAGCAGACAGTTTCCGACAATCTTGCCACTGCTGGTATTCCCGAGCCCGATTTGCTCATCCGCACAGGTGGCGATTGCCGTATCAGCAACTATCTGCTTTGGCAGATTGCCTATACCGAACTGGAATTCATCGATGTCTATTGGCCAGACTATTCCAAGGAGGATTTCTGCGATGCCATTTTGCGCTACCAAGGTCGTGAGCGCCGATTCGGCAAAACAAGCGAACAAGTAAAACAACAGAAATAAGATTATAACGAGTTAGATGAAAATACTTTTCAACGATATGAGATCAAAATTCTTGATAATTGTGGCTCTTTTGGCTGCGGTGCTTATTCCAGAGGCTAAGGCCCAAGAGTCGACCGACACTATCTATAATCCTAAGATGTTTTTCACAGGAATGCCTAAGAAGTATGAAATCGCAGGCATTCGCGTGGACGGATTGCAGAACTACGAAGACTATATCGTAATCGGCTATTCTGGACTGTCGGTGGGCGACGTTATCGAGATCCCGGGCGACGACATCACAAATGCTGCTAAGCGTTTTTGGCGCCAGGGCTTGTTCTCTAAAATTCAGATTAAAGT
>CAVEIP010000070.1:0-11266 GCA_963615935.1 [Ruminococcus] lactaris
AAACCCATGGCTTCAGCCGAGGGTTCTATCTATTGCACCTCGATGAGGCTCGCTGGCAAAGTGATACAACAAAGTTGCTAAATTTCCCAAACTTCCTACTAAACCGAATGAACCCCAAAAAGAAAAGAGGAACCCGAAATTCGGATTCCTCTCGTTTCATAACCAACTAATAATCATCTGTCCGCAGAATGGTACTTGACCAGCCCGGGCATTGAACTTGGGATGATTTTCTTTATCTTTATGCCATAGGAGGCTGCAACCTCTGTAAGCACGCCACTATAAGCGCAGGCGTTCGACCCTACGAAGCAAACCGTTTTCCCTTCATAGTCGTACTGCAATACGTTGCGACGAAAAAAGGCGTCAATGCCGTGGCGCACAAGTTGATAGACATAGTCCTGGTCGAGTTTATCCATCAAGAAGCGCGAGTACACGCTCAAGGTGTTGCTCGGCAACGAGTGATCGTAGACCGACGACATTATCTCGTCGGGGGTAAGGTGGATATATTCGTAAAACTCGTTGCGCAATTGTGCCGGAGCAATGTCCTTCAGACAGTCGCTAAGGAAGCGCTTGCCAATATATGCCGCACTACCCTCATCGCCAAGGATATAACCCAATGAGCGAACGTTCTTCACAATCACCCGTCCGTCGTAGTCGCAGGAGTTGGAGCCGCTACCGAGGATGCAGGCAATGCCAGGGTCGTTGATGAGCAATCCGCGGGCAGCGCCAAGAAGGTCACTCTCCACGGTCACCGGCGTCTTGAACTGTGCCACCAACGAAGCCTCGAGGATTTTCTTCTTCTCCGGACTTGAACAACCTGCGCCATAGAAAAAGATATGCTCCCAACGGCGCTTGAAAAAGGCTTCAGGCAACTCAAGACGCACGCTGTGACTGATGTCACGGCGTGTATGGAAAAATGGATTCAAACCTTTTGTAAAAGCGTGTTCCACGACTGTGGCTCCGTCCACCAAAGCCCATTCGGTGCGCGAAGCACTACTGTCTGCTATGATTTTCATAAAAACGTCAGGTCAGGTATATAAGTCCTCAAAGATAATAAAAGAAATCGTAACAAATGCAAATTTGCTACGATTTCTTTGTAATCTTACGAAAATCGTGGTTCACCACGATTTCTGGCGTCTAATGCTTCACTGCAAACTTATGGTTTTCAGTGCCTGCAGTTGTATGGATTTTAGCCACATACACACCTTCGGCGAGGTCGCTAACGTTGACCACATTGCCCGTTGAGCGAGCCACATTGCGACCGTCGAGCGCAACCACATCAATGCCGAGGATTGTGCAGTCGGCGTTGGCAATCAGGAGTTCGCTTGCCGGGTTAGGATAAAGTCTCAGTCCGGAGACGCTCACCCTGCCCACACCGGCATCGCTTGCCGCGCCAATAGCCACCTTGTCGAGATAGAGAGAGCCCTTCTTGCCATAGAAATTGCCGGCTTGAACGACCTCAAATCCCTGGAGCGCATAGTTGCCGTTGCCTATCTCGGCGAGCGATACATCAACGTGCTTCCATCCGAGGAAGTTGAGTTTTGTCAATGGCACAGTCTTGGTATCCAAGCCGTCGGCAAACACTGCATTCAACTGGTTACCACTTAGGTCGCCATTGACCTTGAGCGCTATCATATTGTCCTTTGTAAACGTAGTCGTTGGTGCTGTAGCGAAGTTCAGCACAACCTTGCCGCCAGCCTCTGCCTCAAACGTATAGTCAACCTTCGCCGATGCCGAACCTTCTAGTTTGGTCGAAGAGTTAGTTGCCACAGTGAGCGATTTGCAGCCCGTTGACGATTCAGCGGCAACAAGTGCGCCACTGGCATCGAGTGCATCGACGAGTGTTACCGTTGCCGGATCGGCACTCGCGTCGACAGCGGTGAACGGGATTGTCATCGGCGCTGCCAACTTGATGCCGTTCTTGTCGCAGACGTCGCCCGAGACGTCAACAGTGTAGGTCTCCCCTACCGTCAGGTCTTTACTGAGGCGAATCTGGAAATATCCGTAATCGTCGCCGTCCTTGCTGAATTTCTTTGTGCGCACGGAGTATGCCAACTTGTTGTTATCCTTGTCCTTGACAACAATCTGCTCTTGGATTTTGTCGGTTGTTGGCTGGCCGTCGAAGCGGAATTCAATGGTCGGTGTCTGATAGTGCACCTTCGCACCTTCCGACGGTGAACTTGCCACAACTTGATAGATATTCTTGTTGTCGGTGAGGAACTGCATCACAAAGTCTTCCTTCATCGACAGTCCAGCAGGGTGCTTCGCATCCTTGGCGATGCGGACGGTGTAGATGGTGTTGGTGTCGTAGGCACGCTTAGGCTCGAAAACGAGGCGATACTGCGAATCTTCCCAGCGGATTGTGCCGTCGACTGCTGGAGTGATGGAGAAATTCTGCTCCACCGACTCTGTGTCCATATCCCAGTTGAAGTTGAGCACTACTGGCACATTGCAAGCCACGGCAGCATCACCGTCGTTCCACACAGGCGAATAACTTACCACCTCGGGGGCAGTCAAGCGGGTGCGGTCAAGAGCAAGGTTTTGGTAGGTCACTGTATTGGCTGTAACGGTCACTTCCTGCTCGTAGTCGTCATACTCTGGATGAGTCACCTTAAGAGTGTAAGTTCCTGGCTCAACGGCTTTCATCATATACACACCGTTGAAGAGATTGTCGGTGGTGTATTCATACTTCACCGCGCCGCCCTGCAGCAGTTGCACGGTCGCACCGCAAACGGGTTTCGACTTGTCGTGACCATAGAAGATATTGTTATAGATCGCCTCCGTGCAGATGAGCCTTGAGTCGTAGAGCGCTCCGCAGACCACGCCTGCGGTGAACTTCTCTGTCGTGTTGAAATATTCCATCACAGCCTTTGTGAAGTGGTATGCCTCAAGCCAGCAAAAGTCCTTGTTGAGTAGACGATAGGTCTCGGGGATATAGTCGTGGTAGGAGCCCTCGGAGAGCATGCCCGGCACAGTGAGTTTGCGGAGCACACCGAGGCCCACACCTACACCCCAGTCGTAGAAATCATAGTCGCCGGCAAGCCAGGTGTTGGTGCTCGACCACGAGGTAACTTGATTCTCGAGCAACTGGCGGTTGAGCACGAGCGACATTGCCTTTGCCTCTGGCGAAACAGGGTCGTTGGTGAAACCGCGGTAGAGCATCAGCGGCTGATTGACGCGCGACGACGTGCCAGTGGCGTTGCTGTGGATGGCAAACATAAAGTCAGCACCGTAGGCGTTGGCCTCATAGCCTATCTCGTGAAGGTTGCGGTCGTCGTCGGTTGTATTGGTGGTGCGCGACATCATCACGTTGGCACCGAGACTCTCCAAGAGGTCGCGCAGGGCGAGACCCTTGTCGAGGTTGGAGTTCGACTCCCAATAGCCGTCGGCATCGCCCGACTTGAACGGAGGCACAACCACGTTGCGGTCGTCGGAATCGTGGCCGCCATGGCCTGGGTTGACGTAAATCTTCAGGTCTTTCATATCTGTAGCACCCACACCGAGGGCAACAGCGAGGCTGAGTGCTGTTAATGTCTTTCTTTTCATTTTTATGCGGGTTTTACAGTTATTCTTTAATGTTGATGTCTATCACGAAAAGGCGGCCGTCGATGGTGTTGTAGGCTATACGCGAGCCATCGGCAGTTGCCGTTGGGTTCATGGTCATTGTCTCTGGCTTGGTGAGCGCTGTTGCGAACGTGCCGTCAGCCTTGAGAAGCATAATCTGGCTGGATTCATACTGATGGCCGTCGCTTGTTGAGTTTTCAGCCACAACATATCCGTTACCAGCCCAACGCGGCGCTGTGTAGCGGCCGAGCGAAGCAAGGACGTTGCCTTGAAGGTCGCACACATAGGCACCTTTACCTCCGGCATAGAAGAGTATCTTAGAGCCGTCGGGCGACAATGATTCCCACATGTAGGTGTGGTCGGTTGCCACTGGCTGCAGATGGGTTTCTTTACCGCTTTGCATCACCACAAGTTGGTTGCCATCGGCATAGACAAATGTGCCGCCTTTATGCTTCGCCTTGAGTTGACGTCCGGCATCGCTAAAGGTAGAGAAGCCACCGTCGACAGCCTTTGGAGCGCGCATGCCGCGCAACTTTCCTGTCACTGCCGCCGAGGTCTTCGCCTCGATGTTGTAGCATTTCACTTCGCGGTAGGTACGCATGTCGTCGACCGACTGCGACATGAAGTACACACTCTTACCGTCGCGGGCGAACGCTGGCTCAAAGCCTGCCATGTCGTCGGTGCTGACGGTGGTTGTCACGCCGTCGGTGAGGTCATAGAGTTTCAGTCCCTTGTAGTTGGTATGCGAGAACAGCAATTGCTGTCCGTCGGCACTTATCACAGGGTTGGAGATGTCGGCCTCAACGCCCTTGAGCAACTGCTGCCTATTGGTTATCTCCACCTGCTGTGCCGATGCCGCCAGCGAGCATGCCGCCGCAAGAATCAGTAGTCTGGTTTTCATAGTTTTATGTTTTGTTTGTTATTTCACGATAAATTTGCCCACTTTCACGCCGTTGGCACTGACCACGCGGAGGAAGTAGACGCCAGCCTGAAGCGAAGCGACATTGACTGAGGCTGCGCCGTCTGCAAGATTTGATGTCTGCGACAACAGGAGTGCGCCTGAGTTGTTAAACACTTCAACTTTTGCCACACCAGCATCTGCCGCTACCACATAAAGCACACCGTCGGCAACTGGATTAGGATAGAGGCGGAGACCGCTGGCTTTCGCGCTTACATTGGCTACACTGCCGTACTCATTGTACAGAGCATCGTATTCAGGCACAAGGATTTCGAAGTTCTTGTTTTTCTCCGACTTGCCGAGATCGAGACGAAGGGTATTGACAGTGATTGGATAAACAGTCACGTCGTTAATATCGACAACCGTCGAAAGGTCGAGGTCGAAAGTCGACACTTGGTTTGCCGGAAGTTCGGCATCAGTAAAATTGACCGACGGATAGGTTGTGCCGTCGCCGGCTGTGATTGTCATGGAAACGCGCTTCACTGTAGCATCGCCAGGATTGATTGCCACGCGCAGTGCTTTTGGCATGCTCCACACTGTGAACGGAGACTCCAACTGGAGGTATGCGCCACGGCTTGTGCCGTTGCCCACATAAGTGATTTTCATACCGTTTTCGTATTCAGCCACAGCGAGGTCGGTGCCGCCTACCTGCTTCGATGTCCATGTCTCTGGATATTCGCGGATTATTGGCATCACTGCTGCCTCTGGAAGTTCCACTGTCACTTCAGCGCTGGTTTCGATGTCGTTGAGTTTGCCGGTGATAGTGGTTGTTCCATTCTTAAGACCTTTAAGCACACCGTTTTCAATCTTCAGGATATCGTTGTCGGCAACAGTCCATGTGAGTCGCGATGGGTCGGTTGCATATTCGTTGATTCCGATTTTTGAAGATACTTCAATTTGATATTCGCGTCCGTCGTTGAGGAATTTTGCCGAACGGATGCCCACCTCTGCCGACTGGATCGTGATTTCTTTCGACACACTTACGCCGCCATAGGTTGCAGTGACGGTTGTTGTGCCGGCCTTGCCGAGAAGTTCGATTTTGCCGCCATTTACAGTGCCGTAGGCAGGGTCAATGCTGAAAGTTACGCCTTCCAAATTATCGTTTACGAGTTCGCCGTATTGGTTGTAGCCGAGCACTGTGGGAACGAAGGTTGAATAGATTGGCACTTCAATCTCTGGAGCGAGGAACGCAAGCGAAGCGATGTCGTTGTCACCGTCAGGGGCTGTTGAATAAACCATCCAGCCGTTTGCCACGGCGCGAGGTGTGCCTTCAGTGGTGCGGTTAACCACGCTGCCTTCAACCATCAGTTGCGCTGAGCCGCCAGCATCGACGTTGCACACATCCCATGCGCCGAGTTGTTTGAGAATCTGACACATAACCGATGTGTTGCAGCCTGCCGAGATGCCATAAACTGGGTCGGTCGACTTGTCGATGGTAAACATGTAGAGAGTTTTGCCGTCCTGGCTGCTACCGTAAGCCGAGCGGCTATACACCTGCGAGTTGTAGGTTTCGTCTTCGTTGCGGCCTGTGAGTTCACCGTCGACCATCACCATCGCATTGCCACCAACGGCTTGCTCAAGGTGAATAGGATTGCCTGTGGCTACGGAATACCACGAATAGTTGACTGCCACCTGGTCGCCTACCTGGAGTTGCTCGAGAAGGTCCTTGTAACTGCCCGAGCCTGCGAGGCAGATGTCGTAGTCGCCGAGTGTGCCGGCAGTGGTGTTGGTGCGCACTTGAGCCACTGTTGCCACGATGTCGCTATTGGTTGCCCATTGTTCGCCTTCGTTGAGGTTAAGGTAAACCTCGCAAGTCTTGTTGTCTACAACATCGTATGCGCCGTTGTTGCTTTCGATGGTCTGGAATTTCTTCGTGCGGCCGTAGTAAGAGTTGTAGAGCACCATTTCGCCCGTAGAGCGGCAGAACTTGTTGACAAGGTAAAACTCAGGCTGCTGATTGCCCCAACGGGTGGACGACACTGTGCCTTTCCACGACATCGACTCAATGTGGAGGTCCTTGTCGTAGCCCATACCCACCACGCCTGTGCGTGCAGGGCCGCCGTCCCATTGGTCGGCTTGGCAGTTGGTTTCTGTCACAATCTGACCGTTGCGAAGGCAAGCATTGTAGGTTGTGCCGAGGGCAAACTGAGAATATATCCATTGTCCGGACACGACCCAGAAGTTGCCGTTTTGTGCGCCGATAGGCTTCTTGCCGTTGTTCTTCTCTCGCGTGTAGGCGTCGGCAAGTTTCTCGGTGGAGCCGGTCTTCTCGTTGGCCTGCATCGTTTCAATGCGGTTGTAGGGATTGGTCAAATCAACAGTCATATAGTTGATGTTGAGCGGGAAGTCGGGGATGCGGATGCGGTTGTAGACCACACCTGGTCCTACCTGCTTGCTTTCAAGCAAATTGTAGGCATATTCCGTACCGTTGATTGTAAAACTTTTAGGAGTCTCTGCTGTCATCACTGCAAAAGCGGATGCAGCAAGCGCCATGGTGAGTAGACATTTATTCATACTAGGATGTGTTAATGGTTTGCACTCACAAAGTTACTACAATTTAATTCCCTTCCAACTTTTTAAGCAATAATTATATGTTGTATACATATTTTTATTTTAGCAACACCACTTCCCTGTCCAAAATTTGCCCAAAATAAAGCAGAAAAAGAAACCGCAATGCCTGTTGCCAAGCACTGCGGAATCTTTTTCTGCCCTACCTTTCGGTTGGACAATTATAATCGAAATAATAGAACCTTACTTGTTGATTTTCTGCCAACTGTCCTTAAGGGTTATCGTGCGGTTAAACACGAGATGCTCCTTCGTAGAGTCCTTCTTGTCGGGAGTGAAATAGCCGATGCGCTGGAATTGGAAATGGGCGCCTGGCTCTGCATTCTCAGCAAGGAACGGCTCAATCTTGGCGTGCTCAACAACCTTGATTGAGTCTGGGTTGAGGAGTTCGTGGAAGTCGCGGTCCTTAACCTCAGATGCGTTCTCCACTGCAAACAGGCGGTCGTAGAGGCGCACCTCGGCGTCAACGCAATGGTTGGCAGATACCCAATGGAGGGTGCCTTTCACCTTGCGCATGCTGCCTGGCATACCGCTCTTCGAGTCTGGATCGTATTCGCAATAGATTTCCTCGATATTGCCGTCGGCGTCCTTCTTGCATCCTGTGCACTTCACGATGTAGGCACCTTTCAAGCGCACTTCCTTGTCGGGAGTCATGCGGAAGAATTTCTTAGGCGGATTCTCCATAAAGTCGTCGCGCTCGATATAGATTTCGCGTGAGAACGGCATTGCGTGCGTTCCTGCGTTTGGGTCTTCAGGATTATTTTCCATCTCTACGTTTTCTTCCTGACCTTCGGGATAGTTGGTGATTACCACCTTCACAGGGTCGATTACGGCGCACACGCGTGTTGCACGCTTATTGAGGTCTTCGCGGATGCTGAATTCAAGAAGAGAGATGTCGTTGACAGCCTCAAACTTGGTGTAGCCGATGCGGTTGATAAACGACTTGATTGATTCTGGAGTGAAGCCGCGGCGACGCAATCCTGAGATGGTAGGCATGCGTGGGTCGTCCCAACCGTCAACAAGACCTTCCTTCACCAACTGCAGTAATTTGCGTTTCGACAACACGGTATAGGTGAGGTTCAAACGGTTGAACTCAATCTGGCGCGGGCAGTAGGTCTCATCGGCCAACTCCTTCACGAAATATTCGTAGAGCGGACGGTGAGGCACAAACTCGAGCGTACAGATGGAGTGGGTAACACCCTCGAAGTAGTCCGACTGGCCATGAGCAAAGTCGTACATTGGATACACCTTCCACTTGTCGCCTGTGCGGTGGTGCGGGTGCTTGATGATGCGGTACATGATTGGGTCGCGGAAGTGCATGTTGGACGATGCCATATCAATCTTTGCACGGAGCACCATTGCGCCCTCCTCAAACTCACCGGCATTCATGCGCTGGAAGAGGTCGAGGTTTTCCTCAATCGGACGGTCGCGGAATGGGCTGGCCGTACCCGGCTGTGTCGGTGTGCCCTTCTGCTCGGCAATCTGCTCGGCAGTCTGCTCGTCTACGTAGGCTTTGCCTTCCTTGATAAGGCGGATGGCAAGGTCGTAGAGTTGTGGGAAATAGTCAGAAGCATAGTATTCGCGGTCGGCCCAATCGTAGCCCAACCACTTGATGTCCTCGCGGATGGAGTCTACATATTCCACGTCTTCCTTGACAGGGTTAGTGTCGTCGAAGCGCAGGTTGCAAGTGCCGCCAAACTTCTCGGCAACGCCGAAGTCCATACAGATGGCCTTTGCATGGCCGATGTGAAGATAGCCGTTAGGCTCTGGTGGGAAACGAGTGTTCAGTCGTCCACCGTTTTTTCCTTGTTTCAAATCGTCGGCCACCAGTTGCTCAACGAAATTCAGGCCTGACTCTTTCTCTGTTGTCAGTTCCTTGTTTTCAATTTCTGACATATGTTTTCCTTTTAAATTGTCGATGTTAAAATGCAAAGTTAATGCAAAAAAGTGAAAATAACCGCTCTCCCACCCAAAAATGCACCTTATTCACATTGTTAGCAGAATTTTTCGATGCCATCCAAACAAAACCGAGGGCTGCACCAATATTGGTGCAGCCCCCGGCTATAGAGGATGGAATAGTTAAATTCCAATTATTCTACATACCAATTGCATTCAATGAATTCAAACTTGCCTTTACCTATCACTTTGTAGTTTACAGTGTAGGTTGCTGTTGAACCTGTGTAGACCGCGAAGTTCACTGTGTAGATTACATCGATACCTTCCACTGGTTCTGCATCTGGATGGAGCGCGGAGAGAGCTCCTGGGAGCACTTCCTGAGTGAAGCGGTCCATCATCAGTTTCTGGATTTCATCATCGCTCTTGCCTTCATATCCTGCAGGATACTGGTCGCGGGCTTTTGCCGGACGGAGGTCAACGTTGCCCTGGTAAGCCGAAGTACCGCTATAGTACTCGTTGTTACCATAACTTGACACATAGTAGTTACCGTCCTTGATGCTTGTTGAGCCAAGAGGCTTGTCGATGTTCTCGTATACCCAGTCCACACAAGCCTGATAGTACTTAGTAGAGATTTCTACACCCTTGCCGCTTGGGAGGTCGATAGTAACGTTGGGGTCATACATCCAGTTGCCGCCAGAGCGTACAAACTGAGCGGTTTCTGTAACCATACCGTTGGTCTTGGTCCATGCAGTGCCATTGAATGTATACTCGTCGCAAACGAGCGAAGTCTTGCTGCTTGCGTAGTATTTGTAGGCAACGAGTTTAGTGTCGCCCGACTTAGCGTAAGGGAACTTATTCTTGAGGTAAGTTGGCAGATACTCGTCTGGCTCTGTCAAGTTTGCGTGAGTCTGACCCATTGCAGTGTAGTCGGAAGCCTGGAGGAGAGTTACCGATGTGCTTGCCTTCCATGTCGAGCCGTCGTAAGAGTAGACAGCAGAAACGCTTTCGGTAGTCACCGAAGTAGCGGCACGCGTGTGGCGCATTGATGCAAGCGAGGCTGTTTCAACTGCAGTAGTCGGCACGAAGTTCACATACTTGCCACCGGAGATTGAAACGAAGTAACCGCTAACGGTGTAGGTCTTGCCGTCCTCGAAGAGAGCCTTCTGAGCATCAGTTGCCTGATATAGGCTACCCTTTGCTGTTTCAGCGCCAGCAACAGTAAAGTTGTAGTAGTTGCCCGAAATTGAGGCTGTTCCTACAAACTGTGCATAAGTTGCGAGTTGGTCGTCGGTGATTGTGAGCAAGTTGTCGAACGCAGCACCGTCGAGTTTCGTTGCAGCCGGATAACTATAGGCCTGGTTGCCGATTTTGTTGACAGTGGCCGATGTGCCTGTGATTTGCATGCCCTTGTTGTAGGACGACACCTCACCTGCAACCTCAACTTGGTCGCCAACGCTATAGGTTGTCGCGTCAAAACCAGAAGAATAGTAAACGAGGATTGAGCCCGAATTGTCGGTAAGGATGAATCCGCGGCCACAGATTGCTGTTACCAAACCTTTGACCTCAACGTTTGAGCCAACGGTAGCAGAGCCTAGCACGCTTGTCATCACGAATCCAGGTTCTGGATCGTCGCCACCGTCGAAGTTAGGCTCAGTCTGTGCTTCCTTGTAGTTCACCACTACCATGTCGCCCTTTTCAGAGTCACCATATTCAACGTTAAGAATGTTTGGGATGTTCTTTTGAGCGGAAACGTTAGGAGTGAAACCCTCGATAAAGTCGGTTTCGCTGCCCCAAGCGTCCTGATAGTCGGCCTCTGTCACTGTATACTCAGATGCAGCGCCAAAGTTTACCACCTCTTCCGGAACATTGCTTACGGTGTTGTAGGTAAGGGTTACCGTAGAGCCGTCCGACAAAGAGAAATAAGCGAAGTCGGGGTCGTTAAGGAAGTTTGGCACAAATTCACGCGCGGTAATCTTGTCAGTGAAATAGTGTTGTGTGCCTACGGCCTTCAATTCATTTGTCAAATCGAGAGAAGCAGCGCGTTCGATGTTTTTGCTGTTGCCTGCAAGATTTGCATAGTCGTCGGCAGTGAATGTGTAATCAACAGACTGAAGATCTGTAATCTTCTTGTTGCTGTCAAATCCATCCAGTTTGTTGTTCCAATCGTCAGGGTCGCAACTTGACAGAGTTGCAACACTCGCTGCAATCAGAACTGAATATAATAATCTATTTTTCATTGTCGTTAATCGTTAGGATTTTAGAAATTGACTTTCAAACGTACTGAAT
>CAVEIP010000071.1:0-2509 GCA_963615935.1 [Ruminococcus] lactaris
ATGCTAATATAATCAACAAAAAACTAGGTAAATCAAGTAGTTATATTCCAACTCTTGGTGTGCTTTCTGTGGCTCCGTCTTGGTATTGTAGTTATGGAGAGGGTGCATATTTGCCTGGAATAATATCTACAAATGAGAAATATGCACAAAATGGTGTGTATGGTGGTATCTCTTTCGTTGGCCGCCCAGATGCTGTCGAAGTGGTTGCTCAAATAGACGCGGTTGATGAAGCACATATTATAGCATATCTTTGGAGAGGAACATATAAAGGTGAAGTGCCTGCCGCATTAAGTTATTCAGGTACTATTTTCAAACCTAAACCGTATATCGAATCATGGCTTGCACTTGAGAACCTCGATCGCGCCATCTGGAGCCAGATTGACCCGTCAATCGTGACTTCTGAAACTGTTCAAAATATAACAAAGAGCCATGACGCTGAAATTATCGCGTATTGCGACCAGAAATATACGTCAACATTTAGTTGGACCACCATTGAGATTCCATTGACTTATCTTTCAACGTCAACTCCGACTATGACAAACGTTATTCTTTCTGCTGGTTATCCTTGGGACAGTCGAAAAATAACTGCAGAGAAGAGTCTTAACGTGGACAGCGTACGCTATGTTTACTATTCTCGCTTGAAGTCTGCATCGCTTAGCGACGGCTATAGCGTTGATTTTAACCCAAATACTTTTGATTATGTATTTACAGTTGAAGATCCTTCATCGGTAACCCTTCCGACTGTCGACTACGCAGTGATGAGCAATGATGCTCTCACAGCAGAAAAGACGGTAACGGTAAATAGCGATGACGATAACAAATTGGTTTCCGTAAAGGTGGCAAACAACGCCTACGCAGCAGGCAACACCGACGCAACCGACGTTGACGGCTTGGGTGAACATACGTATACGTTCTATTTCCGCAAGGCTTCTGAAACTCTCAACGGATATTATTTCACTAACGTTGCCGATGCCGCAACAGATGTGGTTAGCGGCGAAACAACGACATTGACTCTCGAGCAGAACAAAGCCAACCTGAACTACACTGCAACTCTCAGCAACGTTGTTGTTGCAGAAGGCGCATCGGCTGTGAATATCGTGTTCCCGGATGTCGAGATTGCAGAAGAAGATGGTGTACGCACATTCACTGGTAAGGCTGATGCAAAGATTGGCGACGAAACTAAGTCAGTAGTTGTTTCTGGAGAAATCAATGAGGACGGCACTTTCGAAATCAAGTTCTCTTACCAAAACGCTTCAGGTGAAAACGTAGTGGTTGTGTTTACTCCAGATGTCAAAACATCGGCTGTGACAAAGGTTAAGGACACGAAGATATACGTCAGCGCTGCATCAGGCAAGGTTTCAGTGGCTGGCTACAATGGTAATGTGGAAGTGTATACCATCGACGGCCGCATGGTGGCTAACGCGGTATGCCAAGGCTTTGCCGACATCAACGTGGCTAACGGACTCTACATTGTCCGCACAGGCAACAAGACAACAAAGTTGGTTGTGAAATAAGCAACATCACATATTAAATCAAAGCGAGGCAGCCCATCCGGTTGCCTCGCTTTGTCTATATACCCGCTAATAATCTAAACGACACACAGCAAGCCTCGAAGAGGCGAAATGTCAAAAACCCCATGGCTTCAGCCTGGGGTAGGCCGATACTCAGTGACTTGCGCCCTGTAGGCGGCGCTACAGGGTCGTCGTTGGGTCTCAGTAGATAAGAAGGGGTATCGATGATAAATTTTCTACTCAGCCCTTTTTCTCCTGTGGCAAATCTTGCTGCATTTGACGGGAAAGCAGCGATAAAAAAACGAGCAGAGGATTGACCTCTGCTCGCCTTATGATAGGGATTGATTCTAAATTAGAACCATTTCAAATATGCGAAACTTTGACGATGTGCAAGTTCTGCATTCTTAGGGAAGATGCGGTAGCCATAGTGGAACACGCCTGGGTTGGTGATGTCGTGCTTCAATTCGTAGGAAACAACATCGCCTTCGCGCTTAACTTCCTTGAACTCATAGCGAGTGAAGTACTTCTCTTGCCCCTCTTCGATAGAATAAACAACCATCTCGACACCGATGCTGTCGGCGAGACCGTTAGTGTCAATCTTCGCTTCAACCTTAACCTTGTTGCCAAATTCATTGGCAGCCTGGTCGATTGGCGTTGCCTCGAGAACTTTGATGCCGTCCCAACGAGTAACAACATCTTCTTTCCATGCAGCCAACTCTTTAGCCTTAGCATAGTCGTTCTTCTTCAACTCCTTAGCATACTTGCCTTCTTTCACATAGAAGCGGTCGATATAATCGTCAATCATACGCTTCATTGTGTAGTTAGGTGCGATGTGAGCCATAGAGTTCTTGATGTACTGAATCCATTCTGGAGAATAGCCCTTCGAGTTCTTCGCAAAATACAATGGGATAATCTCGTTCTCAAGCATAGAATAGATTGTAGCAGCATCCAATTGGTCTTGCTGGCTCTGGTCTGTGAATGTACGCTTGTCGGTAAGA
>CAVEIP010000071.1:2519-10091 GCA_963615935.1 [Ruminococcus] lactaris
GTCGGTAAGTGCCCAACCTGCACCTTCGCGATAGCCTTCATACCACCAACCATCGAGCACAGAGAAGTTAAGCACACCATTCATCTCGGCTTTTTCGCCAGATGTACCAGATGCCTCGAGTGGACGGGTCGGTGTGTTCAACCAGATATCAACACCAGAGATAAGGCGTTTAGCCAATGCCATGTTGTAGTTCTCAAGGAAGATGATTTTGCCCAAGAACTGAGGCATTCTTGAAATCTCGATGATGCGCTTAATCAAGCCCTGACCAGCACCGTCGGCAGGGTGGGCCTTGCCGGCAAAAACGAATTGCACAGGGAACTTCTCGTTGTTGACAATCTTAGAAAGACGGTCAAGGTCGGTGAAGAGGAGGTGTGCACGCTTGTAAGTTGCAAAACGGCGTGCAAAACCGATGATTAATGCGTTAGGATTAATCTTGTCGATGATTGACACGATGCGTGAAGGATCGCCCTGATTTTTGAGCCATGTTTCCTTGAATTCACGTTTTACGTACTTGATGAACTTCTGTTTCAAAGCAACACGGATATTCCAAATATCTTCTTCTTTTGCTTTGAGGATAGGCGACCAAGTCTTCTCATCCGACTGATTCTCAATATAGTTTTCTCCGAACGACTTCTTGTAGTATTCTTTCCACTCAGAAGCAGCCCATGTAGGCATGTGAACACCGTTAGTTACATAAGAAACGTGCGACTCTTCAGGTGCATAGCCCTTCCAAACGCCTTGGAACATACGCTTGGAAACTTCGCCGTGCAACCAACTTACACCATTGGACTCTTGGCAAGTGTTCAAAGCAAATACGCTCATAGAGAAGCGCTCGTTTGTGTCTGGGTTCTCGCGGCCCATGTTCATGAGGTCTGACCAAGAGATGCCCAATTTTGAAGGATAGTCACCGAAGTATTTTCCGAAGAGGCTTTCCTCAAAGTAGTCGTGACCAGCAGGAACTGGAGTGTGGACTGTGTAAAGGCCTGTAGCCTTAACCAATTCGAGAGCAACCTCGAATGAAAGGTGCTCGTTTTGTACGTATTCAACGAGGCGTTGCAAGTTGAGCAATGCTGCGTGGCCTTCGTTGCAGTGGTAGAGTTCGGTGTTGATGCCAAGTGCACGGAGCATGATCACACCACCGATGCCGAGCAAATATTCTTGTTTGATACGGTTTTCCCAATCGCCACCGTAAAGTTTGTGGGTGATTGGACGGTCAAATTCTGAGTTCTGGTTGTTGTCAGTGTCGAGCAAATAGAGCTTTACACGACCTACGTTTACTCTCCAAACGTTGCAATAGATGTCGCGACCTGGATAAGGTACGGCAACAATCATTGGTGAACCGTCCTCGTTGAGAACTTGTTCAACAGGGATTTGGTTGAAGTTCTGCGCTGGATATTGAGCGATTTGCTGTCCATCCATCGACAACGACTGATCGAAGTATCCGTAGCGATACATAAAGCCGACTGCAGTAAGGTTTACACAAGAGTCGGAAGCCTCTTTGATGTAGTCACCGGCGAGGACGCCAAGGCCACCAGAATAAATCTTAAGAGCGCTGCAAAGACCATACTCCATGCTGAAGTAAGAGATTGAAGGGACGTCCTTGCGGAACGGTTTCTTCATGTAGTCTTTAAATTTCTTGTGTACTTCATTCAGACGAGAGATGAATGCTTCGTCCTTTTCCAATTCCTGACAACGTTCAAGGCTTAATTTTTGCAACAACAAGACGGGGTTTTCATCCGTCGTCAACCATAGGTTAGGGTCGATTTCTTGAAAGAGATTTCGTGCTTCGCTGTTCCACGACCACCATACATTGTGCGCTAATTCATCAAGACTCTTGAGCTTAGCAGGTAACTCTGCATGGACTGTAATGTCGCGCCATACAGGTGCATTAGTGTTACTTACTTTCAATTTCATAATTAGAATATTAAATTAATTTGGCTATGCCAATTGGTTTTTACTGTTGTTAATTATCGCATTGTTATAGGCAATGTCATAGTACTTGATAAAACTTTCCCATGTTGCCATCTTGGAAGCCGCTTTCGCCGCTTTTCTTATCTTTGCCGATTCGGTGGAATCGGATTCAATCAAGATTTTCAACTTCTCAACGATGTTGCTTACTGCCATATCGTAGTTTGAGTCGTTGCGATGAATCACCTCCGTGCCGCATTTCGTGAATCCACCGCCAAAGGTTGACAATATCCATTGCCCAAATCCCGCCAAGTCGGTGGTGATTGTTGGCACGCCAAAAGCAATGCCCTCATGCGGTGTGTAGCCCCACGGCTCGTAGTAGGAGGCAAACACTGTTGCATCAAATCCCGGCAGAAGTTCGTAGTAACTTTTGTCGAAAATTCCGTCAGTGCCATTCAAATAGCATGGCACATATATTACATTAACGTTTTCCGACGGCGCATTGTTGAATCCGAGATAACATAATCTGTTGTAGATGCTGTCGGATGAGTAGTTGTGCAACTTGTGGGTTATGATAGGATTCTCTAATTGCGCAGAAGAATCTTTTGATGTCAATTTGTCCTTCAAATCTTCTCTATAGCCGTTTTCCCAAGCTGGAACGAGTATGAAGGCAATGATGTCGCGCTTGTTCGCAAATTCTTGATGACGCAAAGAGTTTAAAGAGTCGATAAACATGTCGAGACCCTTATTGCGGTATTCGTTGCGTCCAGCAGTGGCATACAGAAATGTGTCGTCGGAAAATTTCTTGCCAGTAAGAGCTTCTGCCACTTTTAGCAATCTTGTACGTGCCGACTTGCGTTGCGCAGAATATTTTCTTGACTCTGGCACTAATGCCAACTCAAAGCCGTTCGGCGTAACCAACGGCTTGATGTCGAGCAGCTGCTCGCATTCGCGGGCGGTGATCTCGCTTACAGTGGTGAAGCAGTCCGCATTGTGGGCTGCCGTTTTCTCCAACGAGTGTTTCGACTGCATATTGAGTTCTGCAGCCATTTGGTCACCATTGTAATAATTGAAATAATCATATAACGGCTTGCCGTTACCGCAGATGCTTCTGCCAATGCTCGTTGCGTGAGTGGTGAATACGGTTGCAATTTCTGGAGCTTGAGTCTTTAGATAAAGCAGTCCCATGCCAGTTGTCCATTCGTTGAAGTGGGCAACAATATGGTCATCGGCTTTAGCTAAATATGATGCGCAACTCTTCATGACAATTGCCGTAGCAATCGCGAAAGCGCAACCCTCGTTATAGTCGCCATAGGCATGGAGAGAGTCTACACCGAATTTTTCCCAAATAAAGGAGAAAAAGGAATTTAAGTGTGGATATAAACCATCGAATTTAACAAGGATTGCAGTTGGATTGCTTGGGATATTCCAATGACCCACTCTGATTTTGATCCCGTAAGGCAAATCAACTGATTTAGCCCATTTATCTAATGAAGTCTGGGATTCTTCAAAAAAAGGCGAGGGATTACTATCTGACCACACATCGGGCCCGATGAAAATCATTTTATCGCCAAGTTGTTCGCTTAGGACCTTGGCCTTAGAAGATAAAACTGTATATATACCGCCAACTTTATTACAAACCTCCCAACTCGTTTCAAATAAGATGGTTGGGTCTACATTTTTATTAGACATAAAATATAGTAATATCCTTTAATAGGTGCAAAGATAATGAATTATTTTATATTAGCGAAATCAATGTATGCAAATGCGCTTTTACAGATTTCGAGATAAATCATGATAGATGATAGTTTTAAAAATATTTTACGAGACGAAACTTCGTGTTGAAGAGTCGTCTCGTAAAATTAGTATTTCAAGGGTTAACCTTTGATTGTTTCAATCATTTTCTTGAATGCATCGGCAATCCCTTCTGCATCTTTACCACCAGCTTGAGCAAATCCAGGTTGGCCACCGCCACCGCCTTTAATCATTTTTGCTGCCTCTCTTACAATCTGCGATGCGTTAAGGCCGCCTTTAACCAAATCGTCGGTAAGCATCACTGTGAGCATAGGCTTCTTTTCTGCATTGACAGTCGCTGCTGCGAATGCTGTGTTTGTTGCAGAGATTTCTCTAATTGCAAAGGCTACACCTTTGACAATTTCTGGTATGCGGATGCCCGTAAGAGATATCAACTGAATGCCGTTTGCAAGCGTCTCTTTCTTGTCAACGAGTTGCTTAGACAAAGTCTTGATGCGCTCCTTTGCCATATTCTCAGCCTCTTTTCTCAATTCTGAGTTCTCGGCAATGGTCTTTTGCAGAGCCTGTCGGATGTTCGTCGAATTAAGTGCTGTGCTGAAATATTTGATTGTGTCTTGGAAGTCGCGGATTGCATTTTCTACATTTTCACCAGTAATTGCTTCAATACGGCGGATGCCGGCAGCAATACTTCCTTCAGAAACAATCTTAATCATACCGATGTTACCAGTGTTTGGCACGTGTGTACCGCCACAAAGTTCAACGGAATTGCCGTATTTGATTACACGCACTTCTTCACCATATTTTTCGCCGAACAATGCCATCGCGCCCATAGCTTTGGCTTCAGCAATAGGCACATTGCGGTGCTCATCCAATTGGATGGCTTCTCGCACCTTGCGGTTTGCGAGACGCTCAACGGCTTCGATTTCTTCTTCTGTCATTTTTTGGAAATGAGAGAAGTCAAAACGCAATTCGGTAGGGGATACATATGAGCCTTTTTGCTCAACGTGCGTGCCCAAAACCTCGCGAAGAGCCTCGTGAAGCAGGTGAGTTGCAGTGTGGTTGCAAGATGTAGCCATGCGGTTTGCCTTGTTGATTTGTGCAACGACAGGGGCTTCTGGGTTGGTTGGCATCTTCTTTGTCAAGTGGATTGGCAAGTTGTTTTCGCGCTTGGTGTCGAATACCTCGATTTTCTCGTCACCAGAAATCAAGACGCCAGTATCACCGACCTGACCACCCATTTCAGCATAGAAAGGAGTCTTGCCAAGTACGATTTGGTAGTATTCGTTGTTCTTTTGTTTTACCTTGCGGTAGCGAAGAATTTGTGTTTCGCATTCAGCCTCATCGTAGCCAACAAATGTGGTTTCGCCAGGAAGAAGTTCAACCCAATCGGATGCTTCAACCGCGGCTGCATTGCGTGCGCGTTGTTTTTGTTTCGCCATTTCTTCGTCAAACTCCTTGTGGTTGACCGACAAGCCGCGTTCCTTTAAGATAAGTTCGGTAAGGTCAAGCGGGAATCCATAAGTGTCATATAAAACGAATGCTTCCTTGCCTGAAATTTCAGATTTGCCTTTTGCTAGAGAGTCGGCAATTACCTTATCAAGTAGTTTTATGCCTGTTTCCAAAGTGCGAAGGAATGTTTCCTCTTCTTCTTTAATGACTTTCTTAATCAAGTCTGGCTGTTGAGCCAATTCAGGGTAAGCATGTCCCATTGACTCAATGAGAGTATCGACCAAACGATAAATGAATGCTTGCTTTTGGTCGAGGAATGTATAGGCATATCTAACTGCACGGCGCAAAATGCGGCGGATAACATAACCAGCCTTTGCATTTGATGGTAGCTGTGACTCTGCAATTGAGAAGGAGATTGTACGAACATGGTCGGCAATAACACGCATGGCCACATCGGTTTTCTCATCTTTGCCGTAGACCTTGCCCGACAATTGTGAAATTTTCTGGATGAGCGGTTGGAACACATCTGTGTCATAGTTGGAGTGTTTGCCTTGCAATGCTCTAACCAAGCGCTCAAATCCCATACCTGTGTCAATCACGTGCATTGGCAGTGGCTCCAAACTTCCGTCAGCCTTGCGGTTGAATTGCATGAACACAATGTTCCAGATTTCAATTACTTGAGGGTCGTCCTTGTTTACGAGTTGGCTACCCGGTACTTTTGCTTTCTCTTCCGGAGTTCTTGAGTCAAGGTGAATTTCTGAACAAGGTCCGCATGGCCCGGTATCACCCATTTCCCAAAAGTTGTCGTGCTTGTTGCCGTTGATTATGTGGTCGGCAGGCACATGCTTTGCCCAATAGCCAGCAGCTTCGTTGTCGCGTGACAGATTTTCATCTGGTGCGCCTTCGAAAACTGTAACGTAAAGATCCTCGGGGTTAAGATGAAGCACGTCCACGAGATATTCCCAAGCATAGTCGATGGCTCCTTCTTTGAAATAGTCGCCAAATGACCAGTTGCCAAGCATCTCAAACATTGTATGGTGATAAGTGTCTAAACCCACTTCTTCAAGGTCGTTATGCTTTCCGCTAACACGGAGACATTTTTGGGAGTCGGTGGCTCGTCTATATTTAGGAGGCACATTGCCCAAGATGATGTCTTTAAATTGGTTCATACCAGCATTGGTAAACATCAATGTGGGGTCATCCTTAATGACCATTGGGGCAGAAGGCACGATTTGGTGTCCTTTGCTCTTGAAGAATTCTTTAAATGATTCTCTAATTTCGTTAGCTGAATACATATTGTAACCTATTGTTAAAATCAATTTAGTGGGAACTTCTACTGAATTCCGCTGATTTATATCGTGCAAAATTAATCATTTTATTACTTTTGTAAAAGAAGATTTTGACTGAATGCTAAATACAGAAAAGAAATATTACAAAATAGGAGAAGTTTCGGAGATTCTAAACATTCCAATAACAACATTGAGGTATTGGGAAAAGGAATTTACCATAATCAAACCGAAGCGCACACAAGGCGGTAACCGCCTATATACGCGCGACGACATGGAAAAGATTAAAATGGTGTGGTATTTGGTCAAGGAACGTGGTATGAAACTATTGGCTGCTGAACAGGCAATCCGCCAGAATCGAAGAAATGTGTCCAAACGACATGAGGTGATTGAACGTTTGCAGACGATTAAATCTGACTTGCAGATTTTAGCTGATACATTTGAAAAAATAAGCCGCGAATCCCATAGCTGAAATCCACGGCTTTGACATTAATCGATATATCGTTTAGTCAAGTTGGCATATGCGTCAATCCTCCGGTCTCTAAGGAATGGCCACCAGCGGCGCACTTGTTCGCTTCGCGTCATGTCAATCTCGACTATGGTTTCCAACTCTGCATCGGACGGCGCTTCTTTTATAATCTCGCCTTGAGGACCCGCAATAAAGCTTGTTCCCCAGAA
Organism: [Ruminococcus] lactaris; assembly: GCA_963615935.1. Classification (GTDB taxonomy): domain Bacteria; phylum Bacteroidota; class Bacteroidia; order Bacteroidales; family Muribaculaceae; genus Limisoma. Next base: position 9,596 of record CAVEIP010000071.1, read on the forward strand.
TGTGATTCCGTTAGTAGCTTGAGATGGGTCTGCTTCATAACCGACTCTATTGACTGCAACCACAGGCAAGCCGTTTGCGACGGCATGCCCCCTCATTGAGAGCATCCATGCTTGTCTTTGCCGAAATTTTTCATCGTCACTGTCAGTGCTCTCCCAACCAATGGCAGTAGGGTAGATGAGTATTTCGGCCCCTTTTAGCGCCATTAGTCTCGCTGCCTCAGGATACCATTGATCCCAGCATACAAGAACGCCAAGTTTTCCTACGGATGTTTCAATTGGCTCAAATCCCAAATCGCCAGGTGTGAAATAGAACTTTTCGTAATAGGCAGGGTCGTCTGGAATATGCATTTTCCGATACTTTCCTGCCATTGATCCATCTTTCTCAAAAACAATGGCAGTGTTGTGGTACAATCCAGGCGCTCTTCGCTCAAAAAGGGATGTAACCAAAACTATTCCGCATTGCTTTGCGACTTTTGAGTAGAGTTGCGTGGTTTCG
>CAVEIP010000071.1:10101-10866 GCA_963615935.1 [Ruminococcus] lactaris
CGCCAGGGATGACAACTGCCAAGTCGAAATTATCGACGGACTCAATTTGGCAGAAATAGAGCGAGTCGTGAAGTTCCTGCAAAACAACAAGCTGAGCGCCTTCGGAAGCAAGCTTCTGAATTTTTCGGACAAGATTGTCTCTATTGGCTTGAATATTAGCAGTATTTGATTGTTGGATTAATCCAACTTTAATTGTCCTTTTCATATATTGAGCGAATTTTTGGGGAATTGCATTGTAACGCAGTGCAGCGAGCCGTGTTGTTTAATCAGACATCGGCAATCTATGCCTATGACCGACCTATTGGGGAATGCGGTCGCTATAATGTCTAAGGCTTCTTTGTCATTGTCGTCTTGTGCGTAGGTTGGCACGAATACGCAATTGTTACCTATTAGAAAATTTGCATAAGTAGCTGGCAGACGATTGCCGTCCTCATCGAAAATCGGAGCAGGAAGCGGCAACTCCAATAATCGGAATTTTTCTCCATCCAGATTTGTGAATTGTTCAAGTTGGTTGCGCATTGCCAATAGCGCTTGGTAGTGCTCGTCTTCTTTGTTGTCTGTTCCGACAAAGAGAATCGTGTTTGATGGAGCCAGTCGTGCTAATGTGTCGATGTGGCTATCAGTGTCGTCGCCGCGAAGATAGCCATGGTCAAGCCATAGAATTTTTTTTAAGTTGAACGATTCCTTGAGGTAATTGTCAATCTCGGCTTTTGTGAAACCTCCGTTTCTGTTCTTTGAAAGTAGGCATTCGCTTGTGGTTAAAGC
>CAVEIP010000072.1:0-10736 GCA_963615935.1 [Ruminococcus] lactaris
TATAAAAAGCGAAGTCCCACCGTGGTACGCATCGTTGAGAGGCGTGGTGGGATTTGTTGCTACAAAAGTATTGTCTTTTGTCGGAATGTCCAAATTTTTCTGTAAAAATGTGTTGGAACGCAGTTAGCGGTAGCGCTTTACGCGGGCGTCGTCGATGCGGCCGCTGAAGTTGAGGCCGAAGGCGAAGTCGTAAAGGTTGCCGTCGGCGTCGCGGTAGCAGCGGATGTCGCGCGGACGGTCCTCGCAGTGCTCCTCCACAGCCTCCATCGATTCCGGCAACTGCACAGGCAGCAGCGCCGACGGCTCGGCCTGGCCCGAGATGATGTCCATATAGGCTTGTGCCTGCACGTCGAAGCCAATGAGGATGGCGTCGGCGAGCGGCTCAATCTCGCGCATCACAGTCGGGTTGCTCATCATCAGCACCACAATCACTGGTTTGCTGCCCATAGCCTTGCGTGTGGACTGCAGAAGCGTCAGGTCGCAAGCGTTGATGGTGTGTGCCGTCTTGCCGCGGTAACTGCGGTCGGTCGAAGACTCAAACGGGTCGCCGCCGGCGATGCTGTGGGGGCGCGCTGTGGTGGCGGTGTAGTCGGCATACTGCAGGCTGATGGGGATGTAGCCCTCCTTCATGTCGTAGCCCATCCATAGGCTATGTGGCGACTCGATAAACACGATGGCGAAGTCAGCCTCGTCGGCATTCGCCGCCTTGTCGTAGTAGTGGCTGAGCACTTGCGCTGGCACGGGGTCGTAGATGCGCTCGGGTGTTATGTTGCGCCAGTAGGTTGGCCCTTCGGGTGCGCGCCGCTGGGGGATAAACACTTTCTTTCGGCTGGCAACAGGCAGTAGGCCGCCGTGGTTTTTCACCATCACGATGCTGCGCAGTTGCTGCTCGTAGCCTTTGCTCATGAATTGCGGATTGCCCACCGTGCGCTTAGTCTCTTCGACATCGACATATGGGTTTTCAAACAAGCCTGTGCGGAAGATGTTGAGCAGCAGACGATAAGCCGACCGCTCGAAGCGTTTGCGCATAGACTCCTCGCCGTGCTCTTTGACGCCCATCTGGTACGCCTCAATCACTGGCGCTTTCTCATTGTTGCCGCCAAACTGGTCAACGCCAGCCATCAGCACCTTGTAGTGGCGTTCAGCCACACTCATGCGCTCCACGCCCCAGGGCTTTCCCGAATGGATGCCTGGATGCTCCTCGTCGCCAGTGATTATCCAGTCGGTGCAGACCACGCCGTCGTAGCCGGCATCCTGACGCAGTTGGCGGGTGACGATGTCGCGGTTGAACCCATTGCCAACGTTCTCGTCGGTCTGGTTGTAGGAGATGGTGTAGTAGGGCATCACGGCGGAGGCTTTGCCTGTGCCGCCGCGGAGTTTGAACGCGCCCTCAAGAAAAGGAATCTTGTGCTGCTCGTAGCAGCCGCCGGGATAGACGGCAAATTTGCCGTTGCCGTAGTGCGCGTCGCGCCCGCCTTCACCCGAGCCGCCACCGGGCCAGTGCTTCACCATAGCGTTGACGCTGCCTTTGCCCCAGCCGTGGACTTCGGCATCCGTTTGGAAGCCGTCGGCATAGGCGCGTGTGAGGTCGGCCACGAGGCGTGGCTCGGGACCAAAGGTGCTGCTATAGCGATACCATCGCGGGTCGGTGCCGAGGTCGGCTTGCGGCGAAAGGGCAGTGGCAAGTCCGAGGGCACGGTATTCGGTTGAGGCTATGCGCCCGAACTCTTCAACCGTTTCGGGCGAGAACGTTGCGGCAAGTCCGAGCATATTGCTCCAAAGAGAGATGCTGCCATCGCTGCCAGGGCTGAACTCGGCGTCGGCGAATGCCGAATGGCGCGGGTCGGACGAGTTGTTGGCTGGGATGCCGTGGGTGCGACCCTCTACGAGCGCCTGCACCTTGTTGTTCCACCGCGCCGCCGTTTCCGGGCTTTCGACCGTCGATACCAACACATGGCGGAGGTTGTCGACGGTGAGAAACTCAATCTGCGCATCGCTCAGGTCGTAGGCCTTCATGCCGCTTTCGGCAAACGGCTTGCCGCCGTAGGTGTCGTTGGGCATCGGCAACTTGTTCTGGATGCTATAGAGCATCAGCCCGGCAATCTCATCAATGCTCAGACGCGAAGCCAAGTCGCGCGCACGCTCCTCCATAGGCAGGCGCCAGTCCTCATAGGGGAGGAGCGTGTCGCTGCCGTCGAAACTTTTGAAGGCTTTGCCGTCGACCACAATAATTTTCGCTCCCGATGTGGGCGAATAGCCCAAGTCGGGACCGTCATTTTGGCGGACAAGATTAAACCCGTCCTTCTCGATTATCTCCATTGCCGCTGGCTGCTTTTAGTCGAGATCGAAACCGATGTCGTGGCGGAAATACTTGCCGTCGAAGTCGATCTTCTCTATCGAAGCAAACGACTGCGCCAGCGCTTCGTCCTTGGTCTTGCCGTAGGAACTAACCGCAATCACGCGGCCGCCGTTGGTCACGATGCCCGCATCGGTGGCTTTGGTGCCGGCGTGGAAGAGAATGCTGCCGTCCACGGAGTCGAGGCCAGTGATGACCTTGCCTTTCTCGTAGGCTCCAGGATAGCCGGCAGAAACCATCATCACCGTCACGGCATAGCGTGGGTCGATGGCAAGACGGCGCTCAGCGAGAGTGCCTGTGGCAACACCTTCGAGCAGGTCGAGCAGGTCGCCGTCGGTGCGGAGCATAACGGCCTCTGTTTCAGGGTCGCCCATGCGCACGTTGTATTCAATCACCATCGGCTCGCCCTTCACGTTGATGAGTCCGAGGAAGATGAATCCCTTATATGTCAATTGCTCTTCCTTCAAGCCCTTGAGGGTTGGCAGAATGATGCGGTCGGTTACTTTCTGCATGAATGTCTCATCGGCGAAACTTACGGGCGAAACAGCGCCCATGCCACCGGTGTTGAGGCCAGTGTCGCCCTCACCGATGCGCTTGTAGTCCTTAGCCACAGGCAGCACCTTGTAGGAGTTGCCGTCGGTGAGTACAAACACCGAACACTCGATGCCCGAGAGGAACTCCTCAATCACCACTGTTGCCGACGATTTGCCGAACATGCCGCCGAGCATCTCGCGGAGCGATGCTTCTGCCTCCTCGATGGTGGGCAGGATGAGTACACCCTTGCCTGCAGCCAATCCGTCGGCCTTGAGCACATAGGGCGCTTCGAGCGAGTGGAGGAATGCGATGCCTTCCTCTACGTTGCTGCTGTCAACGCTGAGATAGCGCGCTGTAGGGATGTTGTGGCGCATCATGAAACCCTTGGCGAAGTCCTTGCTGCCTTCCAGTTGCGCGCCGCCCTTCGACGGTCCGATTACAGGCACATCCTTCAGCGCCTGGTCGTTGGCAAAATAGTCGTAGATGCCAGCCACCAGCGGGTCTTCGTTGCCTACCACCACCATTGTCACGCCGTTGGCAGTGACGAAGTCGCGGACAGCATCGAAGTCGAGCGGCGAAAGGGGAACGTTCTCTCCATACTGGAGCGTTCCGCCGTTGCCCGGCGCGATAAACAGTTTAGCAAGACGGTCGCTTTGGCTCAGTTTCCACGCCAAAGCCGACTCCCGGCCACCGGAGCCGAGGAGCAATACGGTATGTTTTGAATCAGCCATGATGAGAAATATATGTTTTTAGTCGTTGTCCTTACGGTTGCGGTGGCGCATCACCACCTCGTTGTCGCCAAATTCCGACTCGTCGAAGAGACGAGGCTTGCGGAATTTCACTGCGCGGCGCACCTTGTCGTTGTCGAAGCGGCGGCTGTCCTTGCTACGCTTGCTGTCGCTGAACGGCTTGTGGTAGCGCTCTTCGAGGGCGTTCTTTGGGCGGCGGCGCGGCACTCCGTGGCGGTCGCGTTCCCACTCGCCGTCGTTGTTGCGCTTCTTGAACTTATTGTCGTCGCGGAACTTGTCGCCTTGGTTCTTCCACTTGCGGTCGCGTTTCTCGCCTTCATCGTCGCGCTTGCGGCGCACGGGGCGTTCCGGACGCTTGAACTCTTCGTCGCGGATGGTGCGTCCCTGCTTGCGGAACTCGGCGTAGGTGCCGTCGAAAATCACGTATTCGCGCAACTCGCATTCCAGCGCGCCGTTGAGCACAGGGAACTTGACCGACGGCTTGAGTCCGATCTTGTCGAAATATTCAGGCTTGTAGCCAAGCACCCAAGCGTGGTAGCCGCGGAACACATTTTTCAGGCGCTCGCCAATAGAGGTGTAGAGCGCGTCCATGTCGTCGGCAGCGATGCGTTCGCCGTAGGGTGGGTTGGTGATGAGCATACCGTTCTCTGGGGCTTCAGTGTAGTCCTGGAACGGCATTGTCTTCAGGTCTATATATTTGCCCACGCCCGCGCTCTTGATGTTGCGCTCGGCAATGGCAATAGCCTTTGGAGAGATGTCGGAACCGTAAATTTTATATTCAAACTCGCGCTCGTTGGAGTCGTCGTTGTAGATGGCGTCGAGCAACTCTGGCTCAAAGTCGGGCCAATGCTCGAAGGCGAAGTCGTTGCGGAACACACCCGGGTTGATGTTGCAGGCGATGAGGGCAGCCTCGATGAGGAATGTGCCAGAGCCGCACATCGGATCGATGAAATTGCTCTGTCCGTGCCAGCCCGTCTTCATGATCAGTCCGGCAGCCAGCACCTCGTTGATAGGCGCCTCGGTTTGCATCACGCGGTATCCGCGCTTGTGGAGCGACTCGCCCGAACTGTCGAGCGACAGGGTTACCTTGTCTTGATAGATGTGCACATTCAGCAGGATGTCGGCGTTGGTGAGGCGGATTGACGGACGCTTGCCGTACTTCTCAGTGAAATAGTCGGCGATGGCGTCCTTCACGCGGTAGGTGACAAACTTGGAGTGGCGGAAGTCCTCGCTGTATACGGTAGAGTCGATAGCGAAAGTCTTTTCCGGCGACAGCAGTTGCTCCCAGTTGAATTTCTTCGCCTCCTGGTAGAGTTCGTCGGCGTCGGAAGCCGAGAACGTGTGGATAGGCTTGAGAATGCGCAAGGCAGTGCGGCAACAGAAGTTGGCCTTATACATCAGTTCCTTGTCGCCTTTGAATGCCACCATACGGGTGCCGATTCTCACGTCGTCGGCGCCGAGTTGGCGCAGTTCATCTGCCAGGACGTCTTCAAGTCCTTGAAAAGTCTTGGCTACGAGTTCCATTTGCTCTTTCATTATATATCTTGGTCTTGCTTTAATCTGAGAATGTTGTCGGCTTTGGCCTGAATGAGTTTCTCGTTGTCGGCAACCGGCTCGGTGACCCAGATGTTACCGCCAATCACGGCATTGTTGCCGATGCGGATGCGTCCGAGCACAGAGGTGTTGGAGTAGATGACCACATTGTCGCCGATGATAGGGTGGCGGGGTATGCCCTTGATTGGGTTGTTGTCCTCGTCGTAGTCGAAACTCTTCGCGCCGAGCGTGACGCCCTGGTAGAGTTTCACGTTGTTGCCGATGATGGCGGTGGCGCCAATCACCACACCCGTGCCGTGGTCGATGGCAAAATGCTCGCCGATGGTGGCGCCCGGATGGATGTCGATGCCCGTTTCAGAATGCGCCATCTCGCTGATCATGCGCGGGATAATGGGCACACCGAGAGTGAGCAACGCATGCGCAATGCGGTAGTTGATAATTGCCTTGATGCCCGGGTAGCAGAAAATCACCTCCTCGGTGCTCACGGCAGCCGGGTCGCCGCAGTAGGTGGCGTGCACGTCGGTGTGGAGCACGCGGCGCATCTCCGGGAGCATTCCGATAAACTCAGCGGCAATGGTGGTCGACTCGTGTTCAATCTCGAAGTAACTGCGTGGCGACGTAGGCGAGTCGGCAAGCGACAGACCTGCGGCAATCTGCTCGGAGAGTACCGTCTGCAGGCGTCCACAGTTGATGCCGATAAAGTATTCGAGGTTGTAGATGTTCACATCGTCGGAGCCGTAGAATCCAGGGAACAGGACGGCACGGCAAAGGTCAATGATTTCTTGAATTGACGACTGCGCCGGAAGGGGTTCGCCGCCCCGGCAGAGATGGCACATGTTGCCCAGTGACGCTTTGTTGGCAAGGGCTGAAGTGACAGCCTTCAACTTGTCTTCGTGTCTGTACGTCTTGTTCATCAGAATGTTTTGTGCAAAGATAGTGCAAGCCGAGGGAAAATGCAAAATCAAGCTTGCTTGAATTTTTGCTTTTTCCGAGGCGCCGCCTATCTTATCGAAAGATAGTGCAAGGAGAGGCGCTGGCGAACCCTGATTGTTAGGCTGAAAGCCTTAGTACTACATAGCCCAGGGCAGCGCCCTGGGGCTGCCGAATCCCGATATAGCGCGCTGTAGGCGCAATACAAATCACAATCGTTACGATAGTGTTGCCCTTACAGGGCGCATTGTCTAATGCGCTTTTACCCAGGGTGTTGCCCTGGGCTATGTAGTACTAAGGCTTTCAGCCTAATTTCCCCGACTGGATGCTCTCCCTCGCTTTCAGGCTATTTTTGACGCTGCGATTGGGGGTAGAGGATTTTTCCTGTCAAGGATTTGCGAAATTGGGAATAAAACGTTAGTTTTGTTGTTGTTACAAACCTGACCGACATGAAGCACGTCACTGCTATACTGTTTTGCCTGTTGACGGTGGCCGCTATGGCTGCGGAAAATCATGTGCGCTGCATAGAGCCCTACTCGCCGTCGCGCGAAGAGCCTGCGCCGCACTATGACCTGTCGCGGGTTACAACCTCCTATTTTGATGGGCTGGGACGGTTGATTGAGTCGGTCGACGAGGGCGCTGGTGGCGACTTCGAGAATGTCTATGCGCTGACCGTCTATGGCCGTGGTGGGGAGGTGATGCAGAAATGGCAGCCAGTGGGCTTGCATAGCGGCTTTGTCGCTGCGCCGATGCTGAAGAGTGCTGCTCAGTTGTTTTACGGCTGCAGCAATCCGTATGCCGCCTTGTTCTACGACTTGTCGGAGGATATGCGCACCTCGGCAACCATCCGTCCGGGAGCCAAAGCGCGGGCTCTTACGGAGCACGACCTGTGCTACGATGGTGAAATCCCGATGTTTTTTGCAAATGCCAGTGGCAAGTTGGAGCGGAAAGGGCACTATGCCGAAGGGTCGCTACTGCTGAAAGCGTCGACCGATGAGTCGTTGCTTACGCGCTACACCTATACCGACTTCAGCGGACGCAAGGTGGCGGAGATGGTCGGCGATGCGTGGACCTTTTGGGCCTACGACGTGTGCGGCCGCCTCCGTTTCATTGTCTCGCCGGAAGGCTCGGAGCGCCTCGCCGCTGATGGCGTTTGCGCTGATAGTGTGGTGTATGCGCTATGTTCGGAGATGGCCTATGACGGGCAGGGACGCATGGTGATGAGTCGCCCGCAGGGAGTGGCACCGACGCTCTACGTCTACGACCGCCAAAACCGCCTTGCCTGTGAGCAGAATGGACATCTGCGCCAAAACGGACAATGGCGCTTTTATGCCTACGACGGCAAGTCGCGTCTTGCTGTGTCGGGGCTTTTCGCTGGCGGATGGACGCAGGACGAACTTGTGCGGAAGTATGCCGACGGAGAAATCACCGCGACATTCTCCCCGACGGTCGACAAGGACATCAGCCTGTGCTATCGTCTGGACAATGCGCCCTCTACGGGCAAGACACTTACCCACGCATATTACTACGACACTTATGATTTTTGGACCACCGACTGGGCGTTGCCCACTTCTGCTGACTATCCGTTCACTCCAGCGGCATCGCGCATGGGAAAGGCAACGGGCTATGCCGTGATGGGCAGTTGTGGCTTCCCAGTGTTCTCGGTTGCAGTCAGCGATGAGCGTGACCGTGTGAGAGCAGAGTGCCGTCGGCAATACACCGCAGAATTTGTGGAAAGCACATTTACCGACTACAACTACATCGGCCAGCCCGTGCGACAAACCGTGCAGATGCAGTTCCCGCAAGGTGAATGGCAAAACAACCCCGACGAGGTACGCATCGACCGACGCTTCACCTATATGACTGACGGTGGTAATATCTATATGGACGAGATTCGTGTGGATGGCGGCAAGTGGCAGTGCAGTATCTATGACTACGACTCCGCTGGGCGGCTTGTGGGCAAGCGCGGCAGTAGCGGTGGCGATGAAGTGTATACACTTGACGTGCAAGGACGCCTACTGACGGCAGTAGGCGCAAGCCGAAGAGAGTCGCTCACCTATCTCAATAACGGAATGGTAGAGAAAAGAACAATGCGAGTGCCGTACGACGGTGACACCATTGGCTCGAGTATGGAATATCTCTATGGTGAGCAGGGATTCTTGTTGGGCGGATTCTGCGAAAGTCCGTTGTATGACAGTTTTAAATACGACCTTAACGGCAATATTGTAAGGCATGACCGTGGGGACCAAACGATGGTCCTTACAGATTATGAAGGCAACCGTGTGAAGTGTGTGGTCGACACCGTTTCGATGGCGGACGATGAGTATAGCGGTACGTGCGACTTCCCATCGCGCGCGGACTCTCCTGTTGCCTACGATTCCTGCGGACGCGTTGTTGCCGACAAGTTGTGCCACATCAAGGAGATACGCTACAACTACAATCATCTGCCCCAGTCTATAACGATGGACAACGGCAATGTGCTCAGGTTCGGGTATGATGCCGACGGCGTGAAAGAAAGCGAAACGCGGACAGTCCGCCTTGCTAACGGCAGAGTGGGCACTACCCGCCGCGATTACTACGGCGCAGTGCAACGCATTGGCGGCGTCACCGAGCGAGTGGAATGGGACGGCGGATTCTTCATCAAGGGCAGCGACGGGCAATGGCACAGTCACCGCTATGTGCGCAACACTCTCGGCAGTATCGTAGCCGTTGCCGACAGCGCAGGGCAGATAGTCCAGGCCGTTGACTACCATGTCACGGGGTTACCAGTGGTCTATGCCAAGAGCAAGAACCCTGTGACTCGGCGGATGCATGCCGGCAAAGAGTTCGTGGAGTTCGAAGGATTGTCGCTCTACGACAACGGCGCCCGCTACTATGCCCCAGATGGTATGCGCTTCCTCACCCCAGACCCGCTCGCGCTCGACTATCCCGACCTTTCGCCCTATGTCTACTGCGGCAACAATCCGGCAAATGCAATAGATCCATTGGGGTTGGATACGCTCAACATTTCGTATGTCAACAATAAATGGATATTCGAGCGACCTTTCATTGTAGACGGTGATGATGTGTTCAATGTAACGTTGGGTGGGGTAACAAAATCCTATGTATTCTCTGAAGGCAAGTATGGTAAGCGAGTGAATATGTTAAATTTGCGAATTGGGGAAGAAAAGAGAGATTATACTCTTGGTGTGTATCATATTTCTGGAAGTGATGAGTCTGGAACAGGTTATTATGTGGCTCCTGGTGGAGAGTCTTCTGAAAAGATAAACTCTAGGCGGCGAATACCCGATGGCGAATATCCGATAGTGGCTCCTTCTGCTGGTGTGAAATGGAGGCAGCCAGGAGTCGGAGGAAGTGTTGCAGATAGAGGTATCCGTTTCCATATCGGGAGTGGAGATGCTCGTGACTGGTCAGCTGGTTGTTTTATATTGTCTTCTGATTATGTAGAAAATAATAACCGTATAATATATGATCGAGATGAGTCAACTAAGGCGGTACAGAATTTTGACATTCAGTTAGGGGCTGATAGGCTATTTACCTATACTTACAATGGAAAGCCCCGTCCAGGAGCAAGATTTAGTAATCCAATACAACATATCTTGATTTTAAAATCAATAAAACGTTGAATTGTATGAAACTGAAAACAATTATAGCAGTGTTGCTTGTCTGGCTGTCGGTCAGTGCTTTGGCTCAGGATAGGACTCTGGATGTCGACTCTGTGGACAATAGGATCTACGGAGTAAGGCTATTTCCGTCAGAGAAGCCTACTGAGTCGGAGATTGCCTACGCCGCCGACTCTCGGATTTTCAAGGTCCTAAAGTCGAACGACACGATTGTGGCGGTGACTGACAACAAGACAATTTTTGAAGACCCGCGGAGAAATTTGACGAGGGCACAGATAAAGAGGACTTATGTCAATGGAGAAATTAAATTTAATGATGATAGTGCTCCACACATGGCATTCATAACCCATGGGCGGGATACGATATTCTATATCCGCGAACTACCTATGCCCAATCAGCCTTATGAATTGGAAAGTGGTGTGATTGAAAGTTTTGACCTGATAAAGTTAAACCGCAGTGTCTCTGCCTTGGTCGAGACGTTGCGACTTGGGCAGTTTGTCGACTCCTCAATCAACACTATCGTGCTGGTTTATCCTACAGAGGATAGACATTTGCGGATAAATGATTGCCTCAAGGTTGGTGACAACTATGTGGAGGCAGGAGTTGTTGCATTCACGAGGCGCAAAGATGAGATTCAGAGAATCGTTGTTACAAGTATAGATTGCCTTCCAAAGAATTCGAGAGTTGGTATTGGCTGCTGGTGATATAAAAAAACAAAGAAGCAATGAAAAGAGTGATTTTATTAATTTTGTTGATGCTGATGTGCGCAACGGCGAGGGCGGAGTCCTATGAGTTGCATAAAATGGAATTGACATCCGATAGTCTGGCTGTAGCAATCAGCACGCAAATACGAGGCCACGTGAACAGAAAGTATGTCGAACTAAAGTTGGGCGATAGAGGATTCCGTGCTGGGTTGCTGATTGCTATGGTGGTGGCGAGCAGTAGTATCTACGGACTTGACCCGTCAAAATATATAGGCTATCTTGAGAT
>CAVEIP010000073.1:0-10629 GCA_963615935.1 [Ruminococcus] lactaris
TTTGCTTTAATATCGATGTAGTGGGGTGGTTGGAATTGCGTCAGTATGCATCGTATACTGTGATAGGAGGATGGAGTCTCATGCCAGATCAGTTGCAAATAGGTGTTACACGCCTTCTTTATCCATTCTTCTGCGGATTGCTCATTTCGCGTGTAAATAAACTGATTAAACTAAAAGGAGGCTTTTGGTGGTGCTCGCTGCTGGTTGTAGTGCTATTGTGCATGCCTTGGATGGGTATGGATGTAACAGGAAACGGGCGTTGGACAAATGGCCTTTATGAGGCAGTTTGTATCCTCATATTATTCCCTCTTATCGTGATGATTGGTGCCGGAAGTTCGGTGAAAGGCGGTAAGTCGGAAGCAATCAACAAGTTTCTTGGAGATATTAGTTACCCAATCTACATCACCCATTTCCCGTTAATCTACATGCAGATGTCATGGGCAGACAAGCATCCGGATGCCCCTGTAAGCACACATATCTTCGTGTCGGTGAGCATCTTCATTCTTTCTGTTGTTGTGGCATACGCGTCATTCAAACTTTACGATCTGCCAGTGCGTGAATGGCTGAGAAAGAAGTTGTTCAAGTCTGCCAAATAATTATAAACACATAATTGCCTAATAACTGCAAAAATGAGAATAAATCACATTGCTATCAACTGTATCGACCTCGAGTTGGTCAAACAGTTTTTCGTGGAATATTTCGATGCCCAAGTCGGCGCGGAATATTGCAATCCCAAGACGGGACTGCATTCATGGATGTTGCTATTTTCTGCAGGTAGTACCAGGTTAGAACTTATGTCGTGGCCCGACACTACACCCTTAGAATATCAGAAGCATCTACAAGGCTTGACACATTTAAGCATAAGTGTGGGAAGCACAGATGCAGTGAATGTCTTAACACAGCGACTCGAATCAAATGGCTATCAACGCTTAAGCGGCCCGCGAGTTACGGGCGATGGCTATTACGAGAGTTGCATCCTTGGACCTGAGAATCTGGAAATAGAAATCACTATATAAATGCCGTGATGTTAGTCCTTGAAGATGAGTTTGTAGTCGCGAGGTGCGGCTTGCTTTACCCAGTCTTCGGGAACGAATTTCCATTGGTTGAGCGGCGCGGGGTCGATGTTGCCCACTTTCTCAATGTATTTCATCAGGTAGAAACGCAAGTCCTTGTCGGTTGACCGCACGATGCGACTGTCGAGTTCGTCGGCAGGTATTCCTGCGCCTTCGGTGAGCAGTCCGCCACCACCGTTGCCACGGTAGGAATTGACGGCAACAAGATATGTAGAGTCCATCGAGAACGCACTTCCATCAGCCATCGATTCGATGGTCACCTTCTCCCAACGAGGCTTCGACACATCGACGGTGTAGCGAATGCCCGCAGCCGAGTCGAAGTTGTAACTGAAGTTCTTAAACAGAGCGCGAGCGCCGTCGTTGCCCGTGCCGGGCACATCCTTCAACAGAAGGAGGTGGTCGTCGGCACTGGTCATTTGGTTAGTCCAAAGATAGTACGACTGCTCAAGGTAGTTTTTGAGTTCACGGCCAGTCATCTTGATGGTGTAGAGCATGTTCTCATACTTGTAGAGGTTGAACATGTCGCTCACGAGGATGTCGCCCTGCTTGATTTGAGCGTCGAACGACAGAGGCGCTGCCAGCGACACCTCGGCGCCGCTTATGGCCAGTTGCAGAGAGTGGATTAGATCGACAAACGCCGACGGACCGAAGTATGCGTCGCGCGTGGAGATTGTCTTCGTGTTTGAGCCGATTTTCTGGTTTACGAACGTATTGACAGCGTCGTATTGCTCCTTGAACTCAGCCATAAAGTCCTCGTCGACAGGCAGACTGCTGATGTCGACAAGTTTGCCAGTGATTTCCTTCTTCACCACTTTTCCCTTTTTGAGAGTGAGGCGGATGTTGGCCGACGCCACTTTCTGCGCCATATTGGCCGGATTGAGCAGCCACACGTTTTCGCCGCGAGGATTTTTCACCGTGTCGCAATAGAGTTGGTGGTCGTGGCCGAAAAGCACGAGGTCGATGCCCTCGATGCGCTCAGCAACCAGTTGCGAGGGGTTCTCCACGAAGTCGCCAGTGGTGCGCGTCCAGTCGCGTCCAGCGTGGATGAGCGCAATCACGACGTCGGGCTTCTCCTCCTCCTTAATCTTTTTCACCCAGTAGCGGGCAGATGTTTCCACATCGTCGAAGCGCAGCCCCGTCCACAAATTCTCTGGGAGCCAAGCCGGGATGGCAGGCGTGATAAATCCCACGACAGCCACCTTCACGCCGTCGCGCACGAAAATCTTGTAGGGCGGCAAGTAGGTGTCGCCTGTGGCGGTGTTGATGATGTTTGCGCCGAGGATAGGGAAGTTGCACTGGCGGATGCAACGGTCGTAGACCGCATGGCCAGTTTCAATGTCGTGATTGCCCACGTTGCCCACATCGTAGCGCATGTAGTTGAGGATCGACGCCGTGAGGTGAGGTGCAACGGTATCGATAAAATTGTAGTAGTACGCCGACGGTTGTCCCTGGAGAATGTCGCCGTTGTCGATGAGCAACAAGTTGTCGCCAAAGCGTTTCCGCTCGCGGTTGATGTAGGTCGACAAGCGTGCGAGGCTGCCTTTGCAAGGCTGACGGTTGATAAAATCGTAGGGGAAATAACTGCCGTGTACATCAGTGGATTCCACAATCCGCAGTTCTACAGTTTTGTTTTTGCACACTGCGGCAGTGGTTGATGCGATGATAGTCATTATAATTATTAGTATTTTTTTCATAGGAGCAAAATTTTAGCCCGAAGATACGAAATTTCTGCCATATTCGGGCGATGTACAGTCGTAAAATGGTTTTATCTGTAAGAATGTTATTGTGGATAAACTACACCCAACCTTAACGGGTGATTTTGCGAAGGCGGAGCAACGCAAGAGCAGAGGTTACGGCTGCCACGGCAATGGCGCCCCAAAGCATGCCGTTGTCGAGCAGCGACATTATTGCAAACGAAACGATTAGGGTGGCTGCGGTTATGGCAGTTGCTTGACGGGATACGGTGTAGCGATAGCGGCGGAAATAGACCTCGCCAACGATTACGCAGTAGGCGGCATACCATAGGCAGAACGCAATGCCGAGTCCTTTCAATCCCCAAAGATGATAACATAGGACGTTGAGCGCAAACCCCGTGAGTACGGACAGCGTTTCGGTGATGATATAAGCCTTGCCGTCGCCGCGCGCCACAATGACAATGGCAAGAAACCAAGAATAGGCGCGTAGGGCAGTACCAATTACCGCAAACGAGATGTAGGGAATCACGGCGTGAAACTCCTCGCTGTAGAGCAGCGTCACAATCCACTCGCGGGCGATGAGGAATGCTGCGATTACGGGTATCAGGCAAAGCATCATGATGTTGATTTCCTGCGAGGCAAACACGCGGGTGCGCAGACGGCTGTGGCACACGCGGGTGATGCGCGGATAGTATTCCATCGTCAGCGCCGTAAGCACGAGGCCGATGTAGCGACCAACGAGCGAATAGCCAGACTGATAGAATCCCACCACCTCAGTGCCAGCCTCTCGGTTGAGGTAGGCCGAGAAGATGTAGTTGAAAATCATTGTGATAAACTCGCTGAGTGTCATCAGCAGCCCCAAGCGCACAAACGAAGCCCCTTCGCGCACCGCCTGGCGGTTGGTAACCTTTACAGGCGAAGCCCCCTTGTGGCGGAAAATCAGCGCTGCAACCAGTAGCGACGCGTGGTAGACCACGAGCGACAGTATAATACTGTTGATGCGAAACCAATAGAATAGCGGGATTGAAAGCGCCAAACCCATGACCGCGCCGAGCAGAGAGGCGTTGGCAAGAGGTTTGAGTTTTTCGAGACCTTGGAGAATCGCCAGTTCGCTGTTGGCGAATCCGTTGAATAGCAGTACACTTGCAAGCAACACATAGTCCCAAAGGTGGTCGTAGGTGCCAAATGACCATTTGCTCAGTGTGGGCGCCAACGCAAGCGTAGTGATAGCCCCAAAGATGCTGATGAACCACGCCCATCGCCGCACAACGGCAATGATGGTGGCAATGCGGTGAGAATCGCCCGTTTCCGACGCTTCGGCGATGTCGCGCACGGCACTTGTGCGCAAGCCCAGCGAGGTGCCCGAGCGGAGCATGTCGATGGCAGAGTTGAAGATGCTGAAAAGTCCCATTCCCGCCGGGCCTATCCAGATGGCTACAAGTTTGTTGAGCGCCACCGAACAGAGGTTGCTCATCACCTGCACTCCGCCAAACAACTTTATGGCGCGGAGCACGGTGCGGGATATGTTGACCTTTCCGTCGCTCACTTGACGTTGACTTTATAGATTTGATATGCTACGCCACGCCCCCCGAGTCCGTTTTTCTGCAACAGGAGTCCCTCGTTGAGGTATTGCCCATGCTGCTCGTTGCATGTGCCGAAATCGTAGTAGCGCATGCCAGCAAATTCGTTGTGCATCAGATAGTCGTGGAGAAAGGCTATGGCGTTCGATTGCATGCCCACTGGCGTGTTGCCGGTGTACTGCGCATGAGCCACGCCGTTGATGATGTAGAACACCATGCCCGCTACAAGTTGGTCGGCAAGATACACGTTGAAGAGCCTAATCTCCTTCGGGAAACGGCTGTGGAGTAGGGTTATCTCCTCCAACGAGTGGACGGGCTTGCTGCCGTAGCGGTCGTGGAGATGGGTGGTGAGAATCTGCCAAAAAGCAGAGTAGTCGCTTTCCTCCGCAATGCGGAAACCTGCGGTGTGAGTCTTGTCGATGTTCAGTTTAGTGCTGTTGCTGTATTTGTTGAGCGGCGAACCGATAACCGCTGTGGCAGCGATGTTGCATTCGGCAATCTGCGCTCCGTGACGAAATAGCGCATAAATGTCCTCGTCGGCAGGGTAGCGGTGGTAGATGTAGGGGATGGCTTTGTAGATTAGCGAGCGAATGCCGTTGGCTTTGAGAAACGGCATCATAGCATCCCAAATCTCGAGCATAGTCACCGCAGTGAAGTGCTTCACCGGAGTAATCCAGCCGCCATAGGTGAGTCCCTGGTGGGAATAGAGCGTGTCGCCGGCGATGTTGGCAGGCAACACTGCCACCAGTTTGCCGTGACTATTGAGTGCGAGAAGAGAGAAATCCTCGAAGCGGTCGGCATGGTAGTCCATATAGCCCCGCAGATGCAGGAACGTACCGTTTTTCGAGCGACTTACGAAGTCGTTCCATGTTGATTTGTCGAGCGCGGAATATCGTCGGATTTCAATCATTGCAGTTCAATTTGTTATTTCAGCCAAGCCTGAGGGTCGAGTTTTGTGTCGCCCTTGCGCACCTGGAAGTGGAGAATGCCGTGCGACTGGTCGTTGACGTCGGGGAATAGAGTGCCCAGCGTCTGTCCTGCCTTCACAGTGTCGCCCTTCTTCACGTTGATGGTCTTCAGCCCGGCGTATACGGTCATGTAGGAGCCGTGCTTGATGATCACCACATAGTTGTACTCGTTGTTCACCTGATAGATAAACGTAACCGTGCCGGCAAACACTGCGCGCGCCGAGGCACTCGCCGATGCCTCAATCTCGATGCCCGGAGAGTCGATGGTTACGTACTCCAATACAGGATGCTTGTGCTTGCCGAATTGCTTGACAATGCGGTAACTGCCAGTGACTGGTGACGGAAGTTTGCCCTTGTTGCTCTCGAAACTGCCGTCCATCTTGATGTCGGCCTCAGTTTCGGTAGGCTCATTGCGGCGCTGTTCTTCCTTCTTCTTCGCCTCCTGGCGCTCCTTGTCGATGCGTTCCTGCTCCTTGCGCAGACGCTCCTGCTCCTTCTCGAGTTCCTTCTGCTTGCGCTTCAGTTCCTCCTTTTTCTTCTTCTCGGCTTCGCGTTGCTGCTGCTCCTTGTTGCGGCGCAGTTCAGCCTCGCGCTCCTCTTGCTCCTTCTTCAACCGAGCCTCTTCAGCCTTCCGCGCTTCCTCAGCCTTGCGTGCTTTTTCGGCCTCTTCCTTCTTACGCTTCTCTGCTTCGGCGCGAGCCTTTTCAGCCTGCGCTTTGCGTTCCGCCTCAATCAGTCGGTTGAGTTCGCGGTCGAGGTCGTTGAGTTTTCGCTGTTGCTCCTGCAGAATCTGCATTAAGTCGCCTTTCTCCTCCTTCAGTTGAGCCACAATGCGGTTTTGCTCCGCACGCTTGCCCTCGAGCGAAAGTTTGGTGGCGTTGATGGTTGATATCGTCTTGTTGCGCTCGTTTTGCAGAGCCACCAGTTGTTGCTTCTGCTGCTCCAGTTTGGTGCGCGCCTCCTTGATTTGGCGGGTCTGCGCCTCGCGCCAGCGGGCAAACTCCTTGAGGTAGCGCATGCGGCGGTATGCCTGGTGGAACGAGCCCGACGAGAGCAAGAACATCATCTTGTTGCCCGACACACGGTGCAGGCGCACCTTCTTCACGGCAGCAAGATAGTTTTGCTTCAGTTTGTTGACGGTGGAGTCGAGCACTCCAATCTCCTGGTTTACTCCGTTGATGCGCACGTTGATGTCGGCAATTTGCAGATTCAAATCGCCGATTTTCTTGTTGCTTTCATCAATCTCCCCAGTTATGCGGTTAAGGTCGGCAAGTGTTTTAGCCGTTTCGCTTTTGTTTTCCTTAATCTTTTGGGAAGTTTCGTTTATGTCTTTTTGCGCCTCCTTCTTCTGCTTTTTGATGTCGGTCATGGCAGGCTGTTGAGCCATTGTGGCCGCCAACACCACAGCGGAAAGTGCTATGCAGAGAAACCGTTTGATCATAAGCCGTTAGTTATAAAGATAGTGATTTTATGATTTGTGCAAAACTGTAGCGCTGAGCGCCGGCAGGAATGCTGATGGAGTCGACAATGCCGCTGTTCCAGCGGAGCGACTTGGAGTAGCGGATGTCGAGTTGCACGATGGTGCCACTCACCTCGATGCGTGCGTTGATGTCGGAGGCAACCGTGTCGCCGCTCACCTGCTTGTAGTCGGTGAAATTGAGTGCGTACATACGGCCGTTGCTGAGCGTTACGTAGAACTTGCTGACGTTGTTTTCAAGCATCTTGAAGTAGTAGGAAAACGCCGAAGAAATCGCGGCTTTAGGGTGCATCTCCCACTCGTTGTCGCTGTCGGGCGCCGTAGCGGTGAAGTTGTGGGCATTGACCACGCTGAATCCGCCTTCGTTTAGGTCGAACGGGCGCGACAAAAGCAAGTTTTGCAGGGCATTCAATCCGATGTTGTTGCCGAGAAATTGGCTCACCGATTCGCGCATGTAGATGCTATGGTATTTGTCGACAATCGTTACCGAATCCTTGTCGATAAAGAGTTTACCCATCTCGATGCCCAGAATTGGGCGGATGGAGATGGATATTGACTTGCCGCGCACCATCTTGATTTGCATCGAACTGCTGAGCGTGCTCGATGTGCCGACGGTGATGTTGCCCGAGGCGGAGAAGTCCGTCCACTCTTTTGCTGCCGCAGCGGCTGTGAGAGGGCTATAAGCCGCTTTGCTCCAGTCGGCTTCCACCGTTGCGCTCTCTGTGTTGGCGCGCGTCTCTGCTGACACTGCCTTCTGCGCTGAATGGCAGGATGTTGCTATGGTCAGTACGGCAACAAATGCTATTGCGATTGAAAATTTATTCATAGAAATATGCTTTGTTTTCGATTTTCTTTTTCAGGAGTTTTGAGTCGGGGTTGCCCTTCAGCGCATCCTTCCATTTTGCCAATGCTTCATCTGGCTTGCCGAGCATGAAAAGGATGTCACCATAGTGCTCCCACAACTCCGAATTGCCCTCCTCTGGGTCGCGCTTTTCGGCTGCTTTCTCGATGAATGTCAGCGCTTTCTGATAGTCGCGCTTGAGGAATAAAGCCCAAGCGAACGTGTCGAGATACGAACTGTTGTCGGGCTCTGCCGATACAGCCGTTTCAGCCATTTTCGTGGCGTCGTCGAGACGCGACTGGTCGTGGATGAGCAGGTAGTAGGCATAGTTGTTGAGCGCCATCACGTTGCCCGGGTCGATGGCGAGTGCCATCTCATAGTTCTTCACCGTGCCTGCGGAATCGCCCATCTGCTGGTACACATCGCCCATCGAGGTGTAGATTTCCGCTTCGCTGATGACCTGCTGATCCTTGTTGCTCACCAACAGCGAATCATAGGTGGCGATGGCAAGGTCGTATTCCTTGTTTTGCGAGTAAGCCCAAGCGAGTGTGCGCCGCAGCGTGAGTTCGTCGGGCGCGTACTCGATGGCTTTCTTGCCTGTTTCAATGGCCTTTTGCGGCTCTTTCAGGAATACGTAGAACCACATTAGCCGCTCCCAGTTCTGTGGGTTCGAAGGATCGATGTCGAGCGTGTAGGAGAGTTGCTCCGCCGCGTCCTTGTAGTCTTTCTTAAACGAAAGGTAGTCGCAGAAGAGGCTGCGCAGCGGCGCCTCGTGAGGGTGCTGGTTGAGGATTACGCGAAACATGTTGTCGACGCGCGCCGATGAGTCGCCCTGTTGGATGCAGTTGCGGATGTAGTCGGTGAGGATGTCCACCTTGGTGTCGACCTCTATGTTCTTGTTGAGGAGCACGTTGGTTATTTCCTTCTCGTAGTTGGTCGAGTCGCCGAGGCTGTTGTAGAGGTTTGCTTTCTGCAGGTTGGCGTAACCATAGTCAGGGTCGATGGCCAGAGCGCGGTTGTAGTAGTGGAACGCGCTGTCGGGTTTGTCCAGTTGGGCGAAGATGTTGCCCGCAAGGGCGTTAGGCTCGGCACTGTTTGGCGCCTCGGCGAGGAGCATCTTGGCATTGCTGATGATGCCTGCGGTGTCCTTGAGTTGGAAGAGGTAGTTTACCTTCATCACAGTGCTGTTGAGGGTGCGGCCCTCGGTCTTCTCCACGCTGTCGATGGTTGCGATGGCTTTCTCAAAATTACCCTGGGCGCCGTAGCCAATTGCCAATTTGGGGTAGAGTTCGGTTTTCGACGGATATTCCGCAAGCAGTTGCTCAAGCACCCGCACCGTTTCGTCGCTTCTGCCCAGCGATGAGCAAAGTGCTGCGTAGACATAGTTCTCGTAGTAGTCGGCAGGGCGGTCGATGGTGTTTTGGCGCATCTGTGCGACGGCTGTGTCTAACTCCGCCTGAGTGGGGTAGTCGAGGTTTAATGCCGTGAATCCGAGATAGAAATTGATTGTCGGGTTCTCCGGGTCGAAAGCATGGGCGTGCTTCAGAAGGGCGTATGCTGCGTCGATGTCGCCCGCTTCTTTCTTTGAGATGGCCTCGATAAATGCGTATTCCGCCTTGCGCTTGTCGGCGTCTGAAGGCTTGCCTGCAAACATCGGTAGAATGATTGCCGAGAGCAGAGCCAACACAAATATGTTTCTGAATTTGTTGTTCACAATCTTTTCCTTTCCTATTGGAGCAGTTATGTTTATTTCACTCCCGTGTGGCCGAAGCCGCCAGCGCCGCGCTCGCTGTCGGCGAGAGTTTCGGCTACTGTCCATTCAACAGTGGCGTGGCGTGCCACAACCATCTGACAAATGCGCTCGCCGTGGTTGACAACAAATGGCTCGTTGCTGAGGTTCACGAGGATGACGCCAATTTCGCCGCGATAGTCGGCGTCGACGGTGCCAGGGGTGTTGAGCACGGTGATGCCGTGCTTCAGAGCGAGTCCGCTGCGGGGGCGTATTTGGCATTCGTAGCCCTCGGGCAACTCGATGAAGAGTCCTGTAGGGATGAGTTTGCGTTCCAGTGGAGCGAGGGTTACAGGGGCTTCAAGATTGGCGCGGAGGTCCATGCCTGCCGCACTCGGAGTGGAATATTTAGGCAAATCGTTCTTCGATTTGTTGATAATCTTTACTGTTACGTTGTCTGTCATTTCCGAATTGTGTATAGTTGTTGCGAAAGTACTTAAAATCTACGAATTAAGAGCATCTTTTTGTGCTAAAATAACAAAAGAAAAGGCTGCCCGACAACGGACAGCCTTCGTTTTCTTGCATAATCGCAACGCAATGGGGCGATTACTTTCTGATTCCGAGCTCCTCTTTAGCGATGATTGCACGGTAGCGGTTGATGTCTGTGCGGATCAGGTAATCCAACAGACGACGACGCTTACCTACGAGCATCTTGAGGGCGCGAGTTGTACTATGATCTTTGTGATTTGACTTCAAGTGCTGAGTCAAATGAGCAATACGGATAGAAAATAATGCAATCTGGGACTCTGCAGAACCAGTATCAGTATTCGACTTACCGTACTTCTCGAAGATCGCCTTTTTCTCTTCAGAATTTAAATGCATTCTAAATCAGTTTAAAAAGTTAATATTCAATTAGCGACCGCAAAGGTAATAACAATTTCCTAATTGCCAAAACGTTTCGATAGAAAAAATTTAAATAGTATAATCTGCAATACATTTGTTGTTATACTATGCAAAGACAGAGTAATCTATTCATTTTCTATCCTTGAAATTTGCATAAAAAAAGGGATAAGACTAAATTTGTGGTCGTTAATATTGTGTATTTACACAAAATAAACGAGTAGAAATATGGAAGTCCGTAGAGATAAATATCTGAATCAACTAATTCACAGTTGTGGAAATGGGTTGATAAAGGTGATAACAGGAATGCGCAGATGTGGCAAGTCATACCTGTTGTTCACGCTTTTCAAGAACTACCTGTTAAAGC
>CAVEIP010000074.1:0-10577 GCA_963615935.1 [Ruminococcus] lactaris
GGTATAAGGAGCTTCTCCGCTCAGCATTCATGACCAACCACAGTGTTGGCATCAGCGGCGGCGGTGAAAAAGCAACTTACTCAATGGGTGTAAGTTACCTCCACCAAGACGGTGTAATGGACGTGGACAACAACTACAAGCGCCTCAACTTCCGTGCTGCCATCGACTACGATGCAACAAAATGGTTGAAGGTGGGCTTCAATGGTGTGTTCAGCCAGTCAACTCAGGTGCTTCCTAACAACACTGCTTGGCAACAGGCATTCAACGCTCCTGGACTCTATCCAGTTTACGACACAACAAACACTGAGTCGAAACCAGAGCAATATGCTTCACCTGCCACAATCGGCTATACATAAAACTTCTACAACCCAGTTGCAACAGCCAACTACTACAATTCGAAGAACGAGGCAAAGCAGTTTATGACCAACTTCTATGCCCAAATCAACATCTTGCCTAACAAGTTGAACTTCAAGACAAGTGTGAACTACAACTTCCAAGACACCAACGGCAAGACGTTCAACCCTATTTATTATGTAAGCAGTTGGCAGCAGAAC
The DNA here is from genome assembly GCA_963615935.1 of [Ruminococcus] lactaris. Classification (GTDB taxonomy): domain Bacteria; phylum Bacteroidota; class Bacteroidia; order Bacteroidales; family Muribaculaceae; genus Limisoma. Next base: position 555 of record CAVEIP010000074.1, read on the forward strand.
ACAGCAACAAGCCTTACAAAGAGCAACACCCAGTACAGCAACTCAATCTGGGACAACACTCTTACCTATAAAGACAAATACGGCCAAAACAACTTCGGTGCAATGGTCGGCTTGTCAATGCGTCAAGAGCAATACAAATATCTTTGGGGTTCAGCGCCTAACGTACCAGAAGGCAAGGATGCTTACCAATACCTCAGCCAAGGTAGCACAACAGGTATCACCCTCGGCGATGCAGGTACTCGCTACCGCGGACTCTCCTATTTCGCTCGTTTGAACTACGACTACGCAAACAAGTACTACTTGATGTTCACAATGCGTGCCGACGGTTCTTCAAAGTACCAAGAGAAATGGGGCTACTTCCCATCAGTAGGTGCATCATGGGTGATCAGCGAAGAAGAATTCATGAAAGAGCAGAAAGCCATCGACTACTTGAAACTCCGTGCAAGTTGGGGTAAACTCGGTAACGACCACGTAGCAGCAAGCGACGGTTTTGCTTCAATCACAACAGGCAACAGCGCATCGGGTGTGTATGGCAACACTACCATCCCTGGCTATCAGAACACAACTTATTTCAGCTGGCTTCAATGGGAGGTTGTTGACGAAATCAACGCAGGTTTCAACCTTTCTACACTCCGCAACCGCTTGACCATCGACGCAGACTACTTCCACCGCATGACCAACCACGCAGTGATTTCACCACTCATCTCGTTTGAGAACACCACACTTGCCGGCAACTACGGTAAGATCCTCAACCAAGGTTTCGATGTTTCACTCACATGGAGCGACCGCGTAAACAAAGACTTCTCTTACCACATCGGTGCAAACCTCTCATATCTTAAGAATGAGGTACGCGACCTCGGCGGCAAGACTATGATCAAGGGCGGCAAGACTGTCAACATCGTAGGCGAAGAGATGAACTCATTCTACGGCTACAAAGTCATTGGCATCTACCAAACTGAGGCAGAGTGCAAAGCCGACAAGATTGCCGTTGACAACGGTCTTGAGCCAGGCGACTTCAAATATGAGGACGTAAACGGCGACGGTGTTATCGACGCTAACGACAAGCAAACTCTCGGTTCCTACATTCCTAACTTCACATTCGGTGTGAACTTCGGTTTCCAATGGAAGAACCTCGATTTTGAGGTAAGCACCTACGGCCAGACAGGCGCGCAGATGTACAACCGCAAACGCGCATTGCGCTACGCACAGAGCAACTACAACTTCGACCACGACCAGGTTGCTAACCGCTGGACTGGCGAAGGCTCAACCAACGAATATCCATCAGCAAAAGCCCTCGTAAAGGGATGGAACGTGAGCGACCAACGCGTCAACTCGTTCTTCGTAGAGAGCGCCGACTTCTTCCGCATTCAGAATGCAACAATCGGCTACACCTTCAAGAACATCAAGTTTGGCTCATACACAATGCCAAGCATCCGCTTGAGCCTTACAGCCGACCGTCCATTCACCTTCTTCAAGGCTAACTCGTTCTCGCCTGAAATCAGCGACTCTGAAGGATGGGACACCGAAGTATATCCACTTACAGCGACTTACACTTTCGGAATTCAACTCAAATTCTAACTCTTAAAACAAGTAAAGATGAAATTCAAGAAATATATCACAGCCGCATGCATCGGAGCGTTGCTCCTCGGAGCCCAATCTTGCGACTACCTCGACATCGATCCGGAAAACAGTGTACCGGAAGAGAACGTCGACTTCACAAACCTCGACAACCAATACCAACCAGTGTCGGGTGTATATGCCAAACTGCGCACAGGCGGCATGCACTGGGTAATCTGGCCGCTTAGCATCGTACGCGATGATGATGTATGGTCGGGACGTATCGACGACCAGGCTTCGCTTGTCGACTTCGGAAACTACAAGTACGACAATGGTTTCTGGGGCTTGAAGGAAATGTGGAACCAGTACTACGGCATGATTAAGGTTGCCAACTCAGCCATCGAGTCGCTCGAAAGTTATGCGGCTAACGCAAAGACTGAGGCCGACCTCACCAACAACCGCGCATATCAGGGCGAAGTTCGCTTCCTCCGCGCCTATGCCTACTACCGCTTGTCACAGGCGTTTGGTCCAGTAACCATCCTCCGCGACAACAAGCAGGTAAACTTGACCCGTTCAACTGTTGAAGCAGTCAACAACTATATGCTTGAGGACCTCAACTACTGTATGCAGAACACTCCGCGCTTGCGTCCTAACGAAATGACCCACATCGGTGCCGTTACAGCTTTCTCTGCAGAGGCTCTCGCAGCAAAGATCTACCTCAACATGGGCAACTATCAAAAGGTTAAAGAGTTGACCAACGACATCATCGCCAGCAACAAGTTTGAACTCTACAGCGACTACTATGAATTGTTCAAGATTCCTGGCAAACTTTGCAACGAATCGCTCTTCGAATGCCAATGCACCGACTTCGGTACAGGTTCTGGCGACTTGGTTGACGCTGACCAATGGTTCGTGTTCCAAGGTCCAGCCAACGATGGCAACATTGCAGGATGGGGATTCATCGGTCTCTACAAGGACTTCCGCGATTGGGCAAAAGCCCGCGGCGAAACAGTGCGCTACACCACCTCATTCCTTGAGGCAGGCACAACCACTCCAAGCGGCGACGCTATCCGCGCATTGCAGAACCCAACACAGACTGACTGCTGGAACGGCAAGGCCTACACTCCAAGCAACGAATTGACTGAAGGTCGTACTAAATACGGTTGCAACAACAACATCCGCATCCTTCGCTATGCCGACGTGCTCCTCATGAATGCAGAGGCTAAGATTCGCTTGGGCGAGAACGGCGACGAGCCATTCAACTTGGTTCGCACCCGCGCTAAAATGCCAACCATCACAGGCGTAACTGTCGACAACGTGCTCGACGAGCGCCGCATGGAGCTCTGCTGCGAATGGGGCGAACGCTACAACGACCTCGTGCGCACTGGCCAAGCAGCCACTGTGCTCGGAGCAAAAGGATGGACAACAGACAAGACTTACTATCCTATTCCATTCGACGTAGCAGCCGACAACCCTGACGTCAAAAACGATCCAATCAACGAATAGGCATCAGCCTAAATGAAAACTATAGGGTGTGTCTTCAATGTTAATCCAAAACATGGTCAGCGAAGACACACCCTTTTCTATAAAATCAACAATACTCAGAAAATGAATTTTCTCAATAAAGCAACGGCAATACTCTCAGCAATGGCACTCTGCATTGCCTCCAGCGCTACAGCACAGGACTCTGTGAAGGTGGTGAAAGGGCAAGTGAGCGACTATTACATTTCCATGGCCAAAACCTACGAAATTACAGGCACCGTGACCGACAGTCAAGGACATCCGCTCGAGGGAGCAACTGTGATGTTTTTCGCCAGTCCAGTGCACTGCAACACCGATGCCAAAGGGCATTACCGTCTAACTGCAACCGACACCGACACGCATCTCTACGTCTACTACCCAGGCATGCAGTTTGCCAACGTGGAGCGCAAGAACGGCAACCGCAACGTCGACATCCGGATGCAGACCAAAACATCTGCCTCTGCTGCATTGAGAAGAGGAAAAGCACAGGCTACGAAGTGGTACAACCCAAAGAGCCACACCACCCACACCTACTGCAACCCAATGAACATAGGCTACAACTACGAGCCTCTCAACAACAACTCAATCAAAGGCGGTGCCTTCCGGTCGTCGGCCGACCCTATGGCACTTACATATAAAGACCGTTACCTGCTGTTTTCCACCAATCAGGGCGGTTTCCACTACTCCAGCAACCTCAGCGACTGGGATTTCTGTCAAGCCACATTCCAACGCCGTCCTGCCGACGACGACCAATGCGCCCCAGCAGCCTACGTTGCAGGCGACACGCTGTTCTACACCGGCTCAACCTACGAAGGCCTTCCAATCTGGTACACCACCGACCCATATTCTGGCCGCTGGCGCCGTGCCGTGGACCGCAACACATTGCCATCATGGGATCCATGCCTCTTTCTTGACGATGACGGCCGGCTCTATCTCTACTACGGCTCAAGCAACGAATATCCATTGAAAGCCGTCGAAATCAGCCGCGACGACTTCACTCCAATCAGCAAAATCTACGACGTGGTAATGCTCCAGCCAGAGCAACACGGATGGGAACGCTTCGGCATGAACAACGACGACGAGGTAACACTCCGCCCGTTCACCGAAGGCGCATACATGACCAAGAATAACGGCCGCTACTACCTGCAGTATGGCGCACCTGGCACAGAGTTCAAAACCTATGCCGACGGAGTCTACGTTAGCGACTCCCCTCTCGGCCCGTTTACCTATCAACCACTCAACCCGATGTGCTACAAGCCAGGCGGATATGTGCGCGGCTGCGGTCACGGAGGCACCTTTGCCGACCGAATGGGCAACTATTGGCATGTGGCTACTTGTATGCTTTCCCTTAAATACAAATTCGAGCGCCGCATAGGGCTCTACCCTACGGCCTTCGACGCCGACGGTGTGATGCACTCGGCAACAGCCTTCGGCGACTACCCTAACTGGAATGCCGATGCCGACATCAAGAACCCCGACGACCGCTTCACGGGATGGATGCTCTTGTCCTACGGCAAAGACGTCAAAGTGTCGTCGAGCGACAGCACATTCGTGGCTTCCGCCCTTTCCGACGACGATATTCGCACCTACTGGGCTGCCAAAACTGGCGATGCTGGCGAATGGGCGCAGATTGACCTCGGCGGCGACCGCACTGTGCGCGCCATCCAGGTGAATTTCTACGACCACGAGTCAACACAGCACAATCGTGCCAACGACATCTACTATCAGTATCGCATTTGGGCAAGCGCCGACGGCAAAACATGGCAACTCGCCGTGGACAAAAGCGACAACGACCGCGACGTGCCGCACGACTACATCGAACTCGCCGACACGCTCCACACCCGCTTCCTGAAGGTGGAAAATCTCCACATGCCAGCCGACAGCAAGTTCTGCCTCTCCGACATTCGCGTGTTTGGCTCGGCAGAAGGCCAGCAGCCTGCTGCAGTGAAGAAGTTTAAGGCTAATCGCAACGCTGCCGACAAGCGCGACGTGATGCTCTCGTGGCAACCATCGAAAGGCGCCTACGGCTATGTGGTGACCTACGGCACTGAGCCGTCGAAACTCTACAACTCAATTCTCGTCTACGGCGACACATCCTACGACATGCGCGGACTCGACCTCGGCACCGACTATTATTTCTGCATCCGTGCCATTGGCGAGACAGGATGCTCCGCAGCGACAAAACCAGTAAAAATTTAACGTCAAACCAACATTCAACATCGACTTATGAAACTTGCAAGAACTCTACTATCGCTTGCCATTTGTGGCATTGTCTACACATCGTGTAGCGCATCTGGCGAAAACAAAGGCTCGGAGGTTAATCCAACTCCAACACGCCCAGAATCGTTTGAAAGCGACAGTGCTTTTCTCGACTATATCGAAAAGACTCACATGAACTATATGTGGGACGGTGCAGAATCCAACTCTGGTATGGCTTGCGAACGCATCCACCTCGACGGTGAATATCCGCAAAACGACCAGCATATAGTTACCACTGGCGGAACTGGCTTCGGCATTGCTGGACTCATCGCGGGCATCGACCGCGGATTCATCGACCGCGCCGAAGGCGTTAAGCGTCTGCAGAAAATAGTTGACTTCCTCGGTAGCGCCGACCGCTACCACGGTGTGTGGTCGCACTGGATCGACGGTCTCACTGGCAAGACAAAGCCATTCGGACAGAAGGACGACGGCGGCGACCTCGTAGAGAGTTCTTTCCTGATGGCAAGTCTTCTCTGCGTGCGCCAATACTTTGCTGACGGCAATGCCGACGAGCAGAAACTTGCTACCGACATCGACAAACTTTGGAAAGAGATGGAGTATGACTGGTACCGCCGCGACGGTGAGGACGTGCTTTACTGGCACTGGTCGCCAAACTACGGATGGGAGATGAACTTCCCGCTCGAGGGTTACAACGAATGCCTCATCACCTATATTCTCGGTGCTTCATCGCCTACCCACTCCATTCCGGCATCGTGCTACCACAAAGGCTGGGCGCGTTCGGGCGGCATCAAGACCAGCGCAAAGCCCTACGGCTATGCCCTCGAACTGAAGCACAATGGTTGCGAGCAGACAGGCGGACCTCTCTTCTGGGCTCACTACTCTTACATCTGCCTCGACCCAACCAACCTATCCGACCAATATGCCAACTATTGGAACGTGACGCGCAACCACGCACTCAGCGACTATGAGTACTGCAAGCGCAACCCGAAAGGCTACAAAGGCTACGGCGCAAACTGCTGGGGCTTGACCGCAAGTTATTCGGTCGACGGCTATTCAGCACACTCGCCAAGCAACGACCTCGGTGTGATTTCCCCAACAGCAGCCCTGTCGTCGTTCCCCTACACCCCGACCGAATCAATGGCAGCATTGCGCTACTTCTGGGACAAGGGTACCAAAATCTGGGGCAAATATGGCTTCTATGATGCGTTCTCTGAAACAAAATCGTGGACCACACCACGCTATCTCGCCATCGACCAACTCACCATTGCACCGATGATTGAAAATTACCGCAGCCATCTGCTTTGGCGACTCTTCATGAGTTGTCCAGAAGTGCAGAAAGGCCTTGCCACACTTGGATTTACAGTAAGCAAATAACTATTAATCTATAAACATTATGAGAAAAAGAAACATTGTCGCTGCAATGTTCATGCTCTGCATGAGCCTCGGTGTCTCAGCCGCACCGGCAGCAAACGATGATGCCAAGATGAACAAGTTCATCGACGACCTTATGTCGAAGATGACTGTCGAGGAAAAAATCGGACAACTCAACCTGCCTGTTACGGGCGACATCGTGACCGGACAGGCAAAGAGCAGCAACGTGGCCGACAAGATTCGCAATGGTGAAGTCGGCGGACTCTTCAACCTTAAGGGTGTGAGCAAAATCAAGGAGGTGCAACGCATCGCCGTTGAGCAAAGCCGCTTGCACATTCCATTGCTTTTCGGTATGGACGTGATCCACGGCTATGAAACAGTATTCCCTATCCCGTTTGCACTCTCTTGCTCGTGGGACATCAACGCCATCCGCCAGTCGGCGCAGATAGCCGCACAGGAATGCTCTGCCGACGGTATCAACTGGACATTCTCTCCAATGCTCGACATCTGCGTTGATCCACGTTGGGGACGCGTGTCGGAAGGCAACGGCGAAGACCAGTATCTCGGTTCGCAGATTGCCCGCGCAATGGTTGAAGGCTACCAAGGCACCAACCTCGCCGACAAAAACACCGTTATGGCGTGCGTGAAGCACTTTGCCCTCTATGGTGCTGCCGAAGCCGGACGCGACTACAACACCGTCGACATGAGCCACTGGCGCATGTTCAACTACTTTATGCCACCATACAAGGCAGCCGTCGAGGCGGGAGCACAAAGCGTAATGACCTCGTTCAATGTTGTTGACGGCATCCCTGCCTCTGGCAACCGCTGGTTGCTCAACGATGTGCTCCGCAAGATGTGGGGATTCAAGGGTATGGTTGTTACCGACTACACCGCAATCGCTGAGATGACTGCCCACGGCATGGGCGACCTCAAACAAGTTTCGGAATTGGCTCTTAACGCCGGCACCGATATGGATATGGTGTCGGACGGATATGTCACCACCACTGCGCAGTCAATCAAAGAAGGCAAAGTCAGCATGGCCACTCTCGATGCAGCATGCCGCCGCATCCTCGAAGCAAAATGGAAACTCGGACTCTTCGACGACCCTTACCGCTACTGCGACGAGAAGCGCGCAAAGAAGGAAGTGTTTACAGCCGAGCACCGCGCCGTGGCACGCAACACTGCCGCCGAGACATTCGTACTGCTCAAGAATGAGGGCAACCTCCTTCCAATGCAGCGCAAAGGCACAATCGCCCTCGTAGGCCCACTCGCCGCAACGGCAAGCAACATGTCGGGCACATGGAGCGTGGCAGCACGCCTCAACGACAACAAAACCCTGCTTCAGGGCATGCGCGATGCTGTTGGCAACAAGGCCAATGTGGTCTATGCCAAAGGATGTAACCTTATGAGCGATGCTGCACGCGAAGCCGACGCTACAATGTTCGGCCGCGAGATGCGCGACAGCCGTTCAGCAGAGGAGATGCTCAACGAGGCCATCAGCGTGGCAAAGGATGCCGATATCATCGTGTGCGCCATTGGCGAATCGTCGGAAATGAGCGGCGAATGCAGCAGCCGTTCCGACCTCACGCTCCCCGACACACAGCGCGCTTTGCTCGAAGCGATGAAGGCTACAGGCAAACCCGTAGTACTCGTATATTTCGCTGGTCGCCCAACAGTAATGACATGGGAAAGCGAGAACTTCAACGCCATCCTCGACGTATGGTTCGGCGGTAGCGAAAGTGCTGATGCCATCTGCGACGTGCTCTTCGGCGACAAAGTGCCAAGCGGCAAACTCTCAGCCACAATGCCTAAGAGCGTTGGTCAGATTCCTCTCTACTACAACCACCTCAACACTGGTCGTCCATTGGAAGAAGGCAAATGGTTCACTAAGTTCCGCAGCAACTACCTCGACATCGACAACAACCCGCTCTATCCATTTGGCTACGGTTTGTCGTACACCACATTCAAGTACGGCACTCCTAAATTGTCGGCAACGACAGTTAGAGAAGGCGGCAGCGTAACTCTCTCTGTTGATGTAACCAACACAGGCAACTACGACGGCGACGAAGTGGTGCAACTCTACGTTCGCGACCTCGTGGGTAGCGTTTCGCGCCCAGTGAAGGAACTGAAGGGCTTCGAGCGCATCAGTCTGAAGAAAGGCGAAACTCGCACAGTTAGTTTCACCGTCAGCACCGACGACTTGAAATTCTACAACCAGCAACTCGACTACATCGTTGAGCCAGGTGACTTCGAGATTATGGTTGGTCCTAACAGCAACGATGTTCAGACACTCAAGTTCACCTTGCAATAATAGCAACACCAATAGGTAGATAAAAAAGATTAGTTTTAGGTAGGCGTCCCCGAAGGATAGTGCCCTCGGGCATCACCTTTGGGGACGTGTTTTTTCAACCACAAAGACAACAACGATGAAAAGAATTAAGATACTTCTTCTGTTCGCATTCGTGGCAATGGCTAGCGCTTTCGTCAATGCCGCCACCATCCGTGTGCTTGCCATTGGCAATAGTTTTTCTGAGGATGCTATTGAGCAGAATCTCCACGAGATTGCCGAAGCCGACGGCATCACAGCCATTGTGGGCAATCTCTACATCCCTGGCTGCTCGCTTGAGCGCCACATGGAATGCGTCAACACCGACGCCCCCGACTATCGTTACCGCAAGGTCATAGCCGATGGCACAACCATCGAGGCGCCCCACTGCCGCCTCGACAGCGCTTTGGTCGACGAGCAATGGGACTACATCAGCGTGCAGCAAGCAAGCCATTTCTCTGGTGACTACACCACCTATCAGCCCTATCTGACCGAATTGATCGCCTATGTGAAGGCTCACGTGCCAGCAACCACAAAGATTTTGTTCCACCAAACATGGGCTTACTCCGCTGATTCTAACCACGACGGTTTCCGCCGCTACGGCAACAGCCAACAACAGATGTACGATGCCATCATCGGCGCAACCAAGCAGGTGCTGCGCGATGCCAAGCCCGACGTGCTCGTTCCTGCAGGTACGGCAATCCAAAATGCCCGCACCTCAACGCTCGGCGACACAATGAACCGCGACGGCTATCATCTGCAACTCGTCTACGGCCGCTACACAGCAGCCTGCACATGGTTTGAAGCCTTGACAGGCAAAAGTGTTGTAGGCAACACCTACACTCCCGAGGGCATCACTGCAGAGCAAAAGCGCATAGCGCAGAAAGCCGCGCACGAGGCCGTACGCCACCCGCTGAAGGTGAAGAAGATTAAATAACCTGAATTTCATACCTTCATTCAGACTTAGATAAATTTGACTTAGCCGCCGCGACGCGAGACACGCCGCGGCGGCTTATTTTTACGAAACC
>CAVEIP010000075.1:0-494 GCA_963615935.1 [Ruminococcus] lactaris
ACCTGGAATGTAGGAGTTAACCTCTTTACCGTTTGTCAATCTCACACGCGCTACTTTACGCATAGCCGAGTTAGGCTTCTTAGGCGTAGTTGTGTAGACACGAACGCAAACACCACGGCGTTGTGGACAGCTGTCCAACGCTGGAGACTTGCTCTTGTCTTTCAAAACTACGCGCCCTTTTCTTACCAATTGTTGAATTGTTGGCATTTCGTTTTTTACTTTTTATTACTGTTAATTAATCTCTTTATCTTTTTTTGGCTCTCCGATGGCATTGCGCACAGACTTTACACACTAATAATTAAGCGTTTACACAAAATCAAGCGCTTTTTCCACTCAAAAAGCGATGCAAAGTTACTCACTAATTTGCTAACTACCAAATGATTTTACCCCATTTTCGACCTCCAATCGGGCTTCCCGCCCCGCTTTGCCCATTTTAAAGGGCTTTTTGTATTGAATTTAATTCTTTTTAACTATTTCACTACATTGTTTAACTG